>JAOUCZ010000127.1 GCA_029859505.1 Lysobacterales bacterium
GCAACGGGTGATGAGGACAAAGAGAAATATGCTGCCATCGGTGAAAGTGACCGTATGACTTTACGGTTCAGAAAAGCCCGCTAAAATTCAATACCATGTTAATGAAAGCACGTTATGGTCTGCAGGGCGCAGTCGTAATTTTGATTGTGTCTTTCAGTACCGTGATTTTGACAACGATAATCTTCTGTCTGTCGTTGTTCAAGTTTATTGCACCCAAAGGCCGGCCGAGGGACACCATGACCCACTGGCTGTCCTCACTTGGCGAGTTATGGGTTTCAATCAATAAATGCATGGTCTGGCCTTATCGTGACATGGAGTGGGATGTCAGGATGCCTGAGGGTATCAGTCACAAGGGCCGTTACCTGGTTTCCTGTAATCACCAGTCAGGTGTGGATATCCTCGCGTTACAGCATTGTCTTAACCGCCGGGCGCCATTTGGACGCTATTTGCTGAAGCACCAGTTGATCTGGGTGCCTGTGCTGGGGGTTGCCTGGTGGGCTCTCGATATGGCGTTTTTGCGCCGCTACAGTAAACAGGAACTACTAAAGAACCCATCCCTGCGTGGTAAGGATCTGGAAAACGCAGCTCGGGCCTGTGAGAAGCTTAAACACATTCCTGTTTCGATGATGACCTTTCCCGAAGGGACACGTTTTAGCGAGTCCAAACGGGAGTCGCAAAACTCGCCCTATAAGCATTTGTTGAGACCACGATTTGGCGGTGTAGGGCAGGTGCTGTATTCTTTTGATGATGCACTGGACTGCCTGATCGATGTCACGATTATCTACCCCTACGGTACGCCATCGGTATGGCAGTACGTGTCAGGTCAGGTAAAAAAAATATCGGTGTACATTGAGTTAAGACCAATCGATGACAATCTCCGGGGTCACGATTTTCGAGAGGATTCAACTGCAAGGGGTCACCTGATATCCTGGTTGGGTGGAATTTGGGAAGAAAAAGAGACTTTGATAAGCCATACTTTGGATAGTGAACCGGATTCAAGCCGGAAGTGAGAGCGCAAATATCAGGCAATAAATAGAAATTTGAGGTTGTGAAATGAATAACAATAAGAACCCGCAGGACTTTATCCCACCCAAAACACACTTGGTACCATGCAGATCACTCGACACTAGCGCTGCTTTCGATTGGTTACGGGCGGGTTGGGCGGACTTCAGAAAAGCAAAAGGGATAAGCCTGGCTTATGGTTTTTTCGTTTTCCTTGTTAGTGTTTTCGTTGCCTTTCTGGCTTGGAAGTTGGGGGGATACGTGCTTTTGTTCAGTGCACTATCCGGGTTTGTCTTTGTCGCACCGATGCTGGCGTTTGGTCTCTACGCGGTTAGCAGGCAACTTTGTGAAGGCAAGACACCTGATCTGGCGCATACCATCAGGGCGGTTAAGCGACCGCTAGGTAATTCCATGGTGTTTACACTGGTACTGCTGGTTATTTTTCTCCTGTGGGCAAGGGCCGGCATGATGGTCCAGGTGTTTTTTCCAATGGGTGGCGAGCCGGAGTGGGGCCATATCATTACTTTTCTTTTGATCGGGTCGTCCGTGGGCTCAATATTTGCCTGTGTCAGTTTTGCGGCCAGTGTGTTTTCTTTACCTATGCTGGCCAATCGCGATATAGATGTCATCACCGCAGTCATATCGAGCGTCAACGGGGTGCTGCGAAATAAGCTCGCCATGTTCGTGTGGGCGATGTTAATCTGCACATTGACGGGGATCGGCTTTCTGACGGCAGGCATTGGCCTGATTATCATCATACCCTGGCTGGCATATGCAACATGGCACGGTTACCGTGCTGCCCTGGATGTTTCCGAGTGGTCGATTTTGCCAAGGGAAGACTCAAAACCATCCTGAGTCTACATGATACGAATTTTGCCACAGGCCTTTTGGCCCGGGCATCGAAGGTTTGGGCGGTTACTTTTCCTTTTCCAACCCAAGGCGTTTGTGCATGACAGGGCTGGTTGTGGTGTATTGCAAAAATACGCGCTTGTCAGGATCAAGATGTTTTTGCACACCAAAGGCGGCCAATGCTGCTTCGTGAAAGCCGCTAAGAATAAGCTTTTTCTTACCGGGGTAGGTGTTGATATCGCCCACTGCGAAGATCCCGGTTTCGCTGGTCTGAAATTTTTCAGTATCTACACGGATCTGGCGTTTATCAATATCCAGTCCCCATTCACCTACGGGTCCGAGGTTGGGTGACAGGCCCCAGAATACGTAGACCTCATCGGCGTCGATGTCATGTGTGTTGCCTTCTGCATCAGCTACTTTCAGGCCGTGGAATTCCCCATCATCAGAAAGCACCTCACGTACCATGCCATGAAACTCACGTATGGCACCATTTTCGGCGAGTGTCTTCATCTTTTTGACAGACACAGGTTGAGCACGATAGTCGACACGCCGGTGGATCAGGGTGAGGCTCTTCACCTTGTCATGCAATTCGAGTGTCCAGTCCAGCGCCGAATCACCGCCACCCAAAATGATGATGTCCTTGCCAACCAGTTCCTGTGCCTGGGTGATCTTGTAATGAATGCATTTGTCATTGAAATCCACAGCACCCGGCGCGCGCAATTGACGTGGTTGAAAGGCTCCAAGTCCCGCTGCGATTATGACGGTTGCAGTATCGAACTCAGTGCCTGTGGATGTAAGTAATGCGAAACGGCCGTTGTCTTTCCGTTCCAGACCAGTCACGGCCTGTCCAAGATGGAATTGTGAGTTGAACGGCTCAATTTGCTCCATCAGTCTGTCGACGAGTTCCTGTGCGCCAATGACCGGATAGGCCGGAATATCGTATATAGGTTTTTCAGGATAAAGCTCACCACATTGACCTCCAATACGGGGTAAAGAATCCACGACATGCGCGTGAATATCCAGCAGGCCCAGTTCAAATACCTGGAATAAGCCGGCAGGGCCGGCACCTATGATGACTACGTCTGTTTGAATGGGCATTTTGGCTCCGGTCTATGTGAACAGGATCATGTTGAATGACCTGATAACTTGGGTCAAAGTGTATAGAATCAAGATAGGTAGTGCGCTTTTTTCCTCGCGAAAACTTTGTTTTATGTACAGGCACAGGCGACAACGACATGGGAAGAATCCAATTGCATGAATCCTGGCTTAGCCGGTTGGAGGATCAATTTCAACAAGAGTACATGCATAAACTGCGTGAGTTTCTGGTTACGAGGAGACAGCATCGCGCAGTAATTTACCCACCGGGCCCACAGATATTTAATGCACTCGACAGCACACCGTTTGAGCAGGTGCGTGTTGTCATATTGGGGCAGGACCCTTACCACGGACCGGGACAGGCCCATGGTTTGTGTTTTTCGGTACAACATGGGGTTCGGGTTCCTCCGTCACTGGCCAATATATATCGCGAAATTGAATCTGACCTGGGTATCGCAACTCCTCACAATGGGTATTTACAATCCTGGGCAGAACAGGGAGTGCTATTGCTCAACGCGGTATTGACTGTGGAACGTGGTCAGGCAGGCTCACACCAGGGTAAGGGATGGGAAAGGTTTACTGACGCAATCGTGCAGTTGTTAAACGATGAAAGGGAAGGCCTGGTATTTATGCTCTGGGGCAGTTATGCGCAGAAAAAAGGGGCAATGATAGACCGAAACAAGCACTTGGTACTTAAAGCTCCGCATCCTTCACCGTTATCGGCACACCGGGGGTTCCTTGGCTGCCGTCATTTCTCCAGCGCCAATGAATACCTGCAACAGCACCAGAAAAAACCAGTTGATTGGTCGCTGCCGGAGGAAAAACTGTTGTAAAAAGTTGATGTTCGGTTTTCCGGTGAGACTCGGACTTGCTACCCGTCTACCTGCTTTAATGTTTCGTCAACCGGCATCCAGTTAACGTGTCTGTCGTAAAAAACGTTGGCTTGTGGTTGACGGTCGATTGCTTCATCGAAACATCCCAGTGCGATATGCAACTCGCCGGCCCAGCGCTCAGATCGAAAAAACAGGCTGCTGCCGCAGTTGGGGCAAAACCCACGCTGCGCGCCCTCTGATGAGTCAAACCAGCTCAGCTGGTGTTCGCCGTGAGTAATTTTGACCTGTTCAGACTCGAAACCTGCCCAGGTGACATACCCGGCGCCGTGGGTTTTTCTGCACATGCTGCAATGGCAGTGTGCACACCATTTGCTGGGTAGTGAAGCAGAAAACCTGATCTTGCCACAAAAACAACTTCCCCTGGCCTGGTTTTCTATATTCATCGGTTTTTCTCAGCCTTGTAATATAATCCAGCCTAGTCGTACCCAATAGGCAAGTAGTACGAAGGCACTGAAAACAAAAACTGAAAACCGGTGCATAACCCGGTTGTAGCTCACATGTATAAAACTGTGCAGGTAGCGTGAGACGACAAAGGACCAGGCCAATATCACCAGCAGACTGTCTTGCACCATCAGAATTAAGGTGAGCAGAATTGCCGTATAAAACAGAACCGGTAATTCAAACAAATTTGAGAAGTTATCTGCAGATGATGCGGAGTCTGTCAGCAACGCCTTTGATTTGGACCGTGTTCGAATCCGTTGAGGATGGATTCTTTTGATTTTCATTTCGTTAACGCGTTTGCGGTACATGATGATCATGACAATAAAAGTCAAAGCGATCTGTGCCAGCAGTGGTAGCAGCAGCGGTTTGAAATACATTTTTGACTCCGGTGCCAGGGTGATTAGCTATCATCTTAGCAGAGGGTTGGTGTTATGTGGATGTAATAAAAAAACCTTGATGGCGGGTAGATTAAAGAATGGGGCGAGAAATGTCATGAGAGTTTCGGGCTGTTAAAACAATCACGGTTTATTTCTCGCCCCACTGCATCCAAAGGGGTTTAGGTGCTTCAACAGGTGGTCAGCCTGTTTACCTGGAGTCGGACCCGTTTGAACATAAAACTGTGTTTACCAATCGTACCGTCTGCGGTGCCGGTAAGAACGGTACTCGCTTGGTGGAGAGTAAATGGCGGCGTCAATGATCGACCACAGGTGGATAACCCAACCCAATAGAATAACCCACAAAATTATGGACATGACGAACATGAACCCTGCCAGTATCCAGCGGCCCTGCAATAACTGTCCAAGACCCGGAATGAAAAAGCTGCATAAGGCGGAAATTACATTTCCTGCTGAACCCCGACCCATAATTTTCTCCTTTCATGCTTGCGAAATCGATAAATAGGTTTATGCATAATTCGTGCCATCATTCGCAAGGGTTTTTGATTTCATGCTGAAGTGGCTGAATGGCTTACTCTGTGGTGGTTTTTTCTGGCATACCCGGTATGGCAAAAACGGAAATAGCGGTTGTTCTTAACGGAGTGACCGCAAAAAGTGGCGAATTCCACCAAC
The DNA here is from genome assembly GCA_029859505.1 of Lysobacterales bacterium. Classification (GTDB taxonomy): domain Bacteria; phylum Pseudomonadota; class Gammaproteobacteria; order Xanthomonadales; family SZUA-36; genus SZUA-36. The sequence continues at coordinate 5,348 of JAOUCZ010000127.1, forward strand.
CAGAATCACCAAATTGAATGCGGTTTGTGGCTGTCGGACGTATAATGTCCCGCAACTTTTAGAAGCCCTCATAACAGGAAGCAATAACCATGAGCTATGAACATATTCAAATACCCGCCAGTGGCGACAAGATAACCATTGAAAATAACAAACTAGTTGTTACCGACAACCCGATTCTGGGGTTTATTGAGGGTGACGGCATTGGTGGTGATATTACCCGTGCATCGATGCGTGTCTGGAATGCAGCAGTCGAAAAAGCTTATGGCGGAAAACGTAAAGTTCATTGGGCAGAGCTATTTCTTGGTGAAAAAGCCGCTGGAATCTATGACGGCAACTATTTTCCAGCTGAAACTTTGGAGGCAGTGCAGGATCTGGTCGTTTCAGTAAAAGGGCCACTGACAACTCCAGTGGGTGGCGGTTTCCGTTCGTTAAACGTGTCTTTACGCCAGGATTTGGATCTATATGCCTGTGTCCGTCCGGTTGAATATTTTGATGGTGTTCCTTCACCAATGAAACGTCCTGAGGATGTCGATGCGATCATCTTCAGAGAGAATACCGAAGACGTTTACGCCGGTATTGAGTATGAATCAGGTACACCGGAAAATGAAAAGCTGGCCAAGTTCCTGCGTGAAGAAATGGGCGCAGAGTTTTTCGAAGGTGCAGGGCTTGGAATCAAGCCGGTATCTGCGTTTGGTTCGAAGCGACTGGTGCGCAAGGCGATCCAGTATGCAATTGATCATAACCATGACAGTGTGACACTGGTTCATAAAGGTAACATTCAGAAATTTACCGAAGGTGCTTTCCGTAAATGGGGTTATGAGGTTGCTGCCGACGAATTTGCTGAGGAGACCATTACTGAAGCCGAATTGTGGGATAAGTACGACGGTCACCGTCCAGAAGGCAAAGTGGTCATCAAGGACCGTATTGCCGATATCATGTTCCAGTTGATGCAACTGCGTCCTGCTGAGTTCAGTGTATTGGCGACCACCAACCTGAATGGTGATTACCTGTCAGATGCGCTGGCTGCCGAAGTCGGTGGTATGGGTATTGCCCCGGGTGCCAATATGGCAGACCATATTGCAGTCTTTGAAGCCACCCACGGTACGGCTCCCAAGTATGCCAATCTCGACAAGGTTAACCCCAGTTCACTGATGTTCTCCGGTTCGATGATGTTTGAATATATTGGCTGGACAGAAGTGACTGCATTGATAGCCAAGGCTTTCGGTAAAACCATCCAGCAGAAAATCGTAACCTATGATTTTGCCCGTCAGATGGAAGGCGCTACAGAAGTGTCTACATCTGCATTTGCGGATGCTGTTATCGGAAATATGTAACCGGGAAACTGCTGTGGTTTCTTTTTTTGAGAACACAGAAAAGTGCCTGGCGATACGTTCGCCTGAAGAGAAATGTGCCGCCGTCACAGATTTGTGGATGGCGGTTCAGTCAAATAACTTCGAGTTAGATCCCAATACGCCGGTCACACCGATCGGCGTTGCAGGACATCCTGCAAAACCGGAACTGGTTATACCGGCAAAACTTCGCCGCCGCAGGCTGGGCAGTGAAGAGGGCCGGGCGGCATTGGTTCATGCTGTCACGCATATCGAGTTTAACGCCATCAACCTGGCCCTGGATGCTGCCTATAGGTTTCGGGATATGCCAGCCAACTTTTATATCGACTGGATATCCGTGGCGGCTGACGAGGCCCGTCATTTTCAATTGTTGTCCACACGATTGCAGACCATGGGTTTCAGTTACGGTGATTTTCCAGCTCACAACGGATTATGGGAAATGGCCCAGCGAACGGCGGATGACTGTATGAAGCGCATGGCGCTTGTACCAAGGGTGCTGGAAGCGCGTGGACTGGATGTGACGCCCGGTATGATCGAGCGACTGAACTCTGCCGGAGACCATGAAACGGTCAGAATTCTTAAAATTATCCTGGAGGAAGAGGTCCGTCACGTGGAGATCGGAAGCCACTGGTTTCGTATTTGCTGTGACCAGCGTGGCCTGGATCCAGAGTCAACATTCCTTGATTTATTAAAAGAGTATTTCACTGGATCCATCAGGGGCCCGTTCAACATGGCCGCACGAATGCAGGCCGGCTTCACACAACGCGAAATGGATGCGATTTCCGAATTGTACTAAGCCACTCGTAGGGTGGGTAACTTGTTACCCACGCGTATTATCTAATGTCTGTTCAAGTTTAAGTAGCTCAAATAGAAGAGGGGCGCTGGGCCGGGTATTGACTACCAGGACACGCCACAAGTACGTCCTGTAGGCTCTTCCTCGACTTCCTGTCTCGTAAGGTCCTGGCAGTCAATACCCACCCCAGCTTCGACCTTGACGTAGTACATCTATCTGAAACCATTGTTGTAAGCGTTCCCGCTAAGCCGAGGGTGCTGTGCGGCCTTGTCGCCTCCAAAGGAAACCAAAGATAAGGTGAAAGGACAGAAAAATGATGATTCGATCAAGATATGGTGCGTAACGAGTTAAGCATCCTACAGGAGTCCAATTGATGAAATTCAGTTTGCAGGAGTTAAAACGAGGATAAGTCGTAACTTCCGGGCTTTACTCTCAGCACACTGCCCTGGGTATACCAGTCACCCAGTACAATCCGTTGGGCGTTTTTGCCATTGATCTCCAGATCATGGGTGGCAGGGCGGTGGGTATGGCCGTGAATCATCCTCAGTACGTTGTGACGCTCAAAAGTGCGCATAACTTCATCCTGGTTCACATCCATGATGCTCATGGCCTCATTGCCCTTGTGGTCGGCGCTGGCTTCACGAAGTTGTAAGGCCATCTGCAGGCGTTCCTGAGGAGTTTTGGACAGAGTGTCCTGTTGCCAGGCCGCGGTCCTGACAACTGCGCGCATTTGCTGATAAGCAATGTCATCTGTGCACAAACTATCACCGTGCATCAGTAGAACCCGCTCGCCGTAAAGATCGATCACCTGTTCTTCAGGTAAAAGCTCTACACCGGCCAGTTTTGCATAGTCCTGTTGCAAGAGAAAATCACGATTGCCATGCATGAAGTAACAGGGAACACCACTTTTTGCAAGCTGGGATAAACCACCGGCAACTTCTGTTGAGCACTTTGATGGTACGTCATCGCCCAGCCAGAACTCAAAAAGATCACCGAGAATATACAGGGCGTCCGCCTTGACCGCTTCATCCTGCAGGAATTCTGTCAGTAATGCGGTCGTTTCAGGTCGACGGTCATCCAGATGTAAGTCAGATATGAATAAAGTGGTCATGCCTGTCTACAGTAGAGTCAGAGAACTTCGACGGATTCAATGACGACGGGTTCAATCGGGACATCCCGCACGCCGGTTTCTACAAAGCGAATATCATCCACGACGTCCATGCCCTCCACAACACGACCGAAAACGGCATATCCCCATGTTCGCGAGCTTTCTTTACCTTGATGATCAAGGTTGCCGTTGAGTTCTACATTGATAAAAAACTGTGAGGTCGCCGAATTAACATCATTGGTTCGCGCCATGGCGACTGTGCCACGTTCGTTTGTCAGTCCATTGTCAGCTTCATTTGTGATGGGGTCGCGGGTTGGTTTGGGAACCAGCGCGGCCGGTTTCTTTTCGCCTTCAACGCCGGTTTCATCATAGGTTAGCTCCATTCCGCCACCCTGAATCATGAAGTGGCTGATGACGCGATGGAAAACTGTACCATCATAATAGCCCTCGTTTGCGTACTGCAGAAAATTCTCAACTGAGATTGGGGCTTCGTTGGGGAATAGCTCCATTACGATATCGCCGTGGTTGGTGTGCAGTATAACTCGGGGATTATCGGCAGCCTGTTGTGCATTTGCACTCGATAAGCACATTAAAATGACAGCGAAAAAGGAAATCAGCTGTTTCATGGTGTAATTCTCCGTAATTTTTGATTCTGTTCAGGCAATGATACTGGGCTATCGCGCAGGTATAAAGAACCTTTGTTCATGAGCTTGACGGTGTGCAGCAAAATCACTTTTGCAGATACCGTTCTATAGTCCATTTCAAGGTCGTTTTATGGTAACATTAACCGTTGGTGTCGAGAATAAAAACAGCAATTAGATGCTGCATTGAAAGACTATAAATATTCACTATAAATCATAAAGATACATCATTCCGGAGAATAAATATTTAATGGCTGAACTCGCTAAAGAAGTCCTGCAGGTCAATCTGGAAGACGAAATGCGTCAGTCCTATATGGACTACGCGATGAGTGTCATCGTTGGTCGTGCATTACCCGATGTCCGGGATGGTCTGAAACCCGTACACCGGCGTGTGCTTTTTGCCATGAGTGAATTGGGTAATGACTGGAACAAGGCATACAAAAAATCCGCCCGTGTAGTGGGTGACGTAATTGGTAAATATCATCCGCATGGTGATTCGGCCGTTTACGACACCATTGTTCGTATGGCGCAACCGTTTGCGATGCGTTACATGCTGGTGGATGGTCAGGGTAACTTTGGTTCGGTAGATGGTGATGCCGCAGCAGCCATGCGTTATACCGAAGTCCGCATGTCGAAGCTGGCCCATGAACTGCTGGCTGACCTTGCCAAGGAAACTGTCAACTTTGGTCCAAACTACGATGAATCCGAATACGAGCCTTTGGTTTTACCAACCCGGGTTCCAGGACTTTTGGTCAATGGTTCCGCGGGCATTGCGGTTGGTA
>JAOUCZ010000362.1 GCA_029859505.1 Lysobacterales bacterium
ACTGCTTAAGGATGCCGCCCTGTTGCGCGATAAGGTAGCTATCCTGGATCGTTCCAGCCAGATTGATCGGCAAGCGGCACTGGATGTAAAAGCCGATCTGGGACTGCTGGAGGGAGCGTTGCAGGCAGCACGGGAAGAGGTTGAATTCTACCGTGGTATTGTGGCTCCGGGTGATGTTCAGCCTGGCCTGCGCATCCACCGGTTTACCCTGGAGGAAGGCACTGCACCTGGCGAGTATCACTATGACCTGGTGTTGACGCAACTGAAGCGTAATGATCGTTTTATAACAGGGGTTGTTGACTGGAAAATTGCCGGATCGATGCTGGGTGAGCAGGGTGAACTGGCGCTTGCGGGCGTGACCAACCCGCCAATCAAACAGCTGAAATTCCGCTTCCGTTATTTTCAGGATCTGGCAGGAAAGATAACACTGCCTGAGGGTTTTGAGGCAGAGAAGGTAGTTTTGAGTATTAAACCCGGGGGCAAGGGCAAGTCGCCACCTGTTGAACAGACATTCGACTGGCCGGAGCCGGGTTCCTAACTGACAGGAGAGTACCTATGCTGGGACAAGGCAAAAAATCGAAGAGCGCAAGTACCAAGGTAGACACCATTATCGGGCAGCAAACGCGTATTGAAGGAGACGTCCACTTCTCCGGCGGGCTGCACATCGATGGCCAGGTCAAGGGCGGTGTCATTGCAGAAGCGGATTCCACCTCGGTGCTTACCGTCAGCGAACACGGCAGTATCGAGGGTGACGTGCGCGTGCCAACGGTGATATTAAACGGCAAGGTCACCGGTGATGTACGTTCTGCTGAGCGCATTGAACTGGCTGCCAAGGCCAGGGTCGATGGTGATGTGTACTACAACCTGATCGAGATGGCGATGGGTGCTGCCGTGAATGGCAGCCTGGTGCACAATGCTGAAACAGATTCCTCGGTACTTGCCTTTGACCGGGAGAATGTTGAAAACGGTACCAGTACCGATTAGTTGATTTCCGCCCATAAAGAATTACTCTCGCCAAAGCTTCCGCTCCTGCTCACGCCCCTTACCTACATCCTGCAGGCAAGATGCAAAGATCGCAAAGTCATAAGCTATTAAAAAGCATATTAATGTTTCTTTCTTGGCGCCTTTGCGAGAGAAATTACAGCGTTTATGGATGGACCTCCCCATGCTAATACTTGACCAAATTACTCGGGAAATGACATACTTTTCGCCTCCATAGTTGTCTTACAGCAAGAGGCAGTACCCAAATGAGTGAAGCAGCAACAGCACTGGCAGCCGATGTGACCTTTAGCGATGCCGCGGCAAGGAAGGTCAAGCGCTTGATCGAAGAGGAAAATAATCCGAATCTCAAGTTGCGGATCTATATTTCGGGCGGTGGTTGCTCAGGTTTTCAGTACGGGTTTTCTTTTGACGACAAGGTAGGTGACGGCGATATGACCGTTGAAAACGGTGATGTGGCACTGGTTATCGACCCGATGAGCTACCAATACCTTATTGGTGCCGAGGTTGATTACACTGAAGGCCTGGAAGGTGAACAGTTCGTGGTGCGTAATCCCAACGCGACTACGACGTGCGGTTGCGGTTCCTCTTTTTCAGTCTGATTCCTTAAACAGTTTTTATCCTGCAAGGGGGCTTGATGGCCTCCTTGCCTGTTTTGCGGGCCGGTTTTGCCGCTGCCGGTTTATAATTCAGGTAATTCATCAGTAACAATTTTGAACCGAGAATATGCCGTGACTGACTATCAACCAGGGCTGGAAGGTGTCCCTGCGACCAGATCGAACATTTCCTTTCTGGATGGCAAGCAGGGCATCCTGACATACCGTGGTTACCGTATTGTCGATCTGGCAGAAAACAGTACCTACGAAGAAACTGCCTATCTGCTGCTGGCTGGTGAACTGCCTGCAGCAGGGCAACTGGTCAGGTTTGATACCCAGTTGCGTGAACACCGCCGGGTAAAATACAACATCCGCGACATCATGAAATCGTCGCCGGTTACCGGCCATCCGATGGAAATGCTGCAAACAGCTGTTGCCAGCCTCGGGATGTTTTATCCCAATAATGTGCCGGTACAGATTCGCAGCCCGGGTGATGAGAGCGAGCAGTATGTGCATGGGCAGTCGATTCGAATACTGGCTCGCATGGCCACGCTGGTGGCCATGTGGCAACAGATGCGTATCGGTAATGACCCGGTCCGTCCGCGGACCGATCTGAGTTACGCTGCCAATTTCCTGTATATGTTCTTTAATGCCGAACCGAATCCGCTGTTTTCCCGTATCATGGATACCTGTTTTATCCTGCATGCCGAGCACACCATCAATGCCTCGACATTTGCCGCCATGGTAACCGGCTCTACACTGGCAATGCCGTCTTATGTTATTGCGGCCGCGATTGGTACCCTGGCCGGACCGCTGCATGGTGGTGCCAACGAGCGTGTTATCGCCATGCTGGAGGAGATCGGGAAACCAGAGCATGCGAAGGCCTGGCTGGAAAATAAACTGGCAGCCAAAGAGACCATTTGGGGAATGGGGCACCGCGAATACAAGGTAAAGGACCCGCGTGCCATTCTGTTGCAGAAACTGATGCGCGAACTGGCTGACTCTCAGGGCACGATCAGCCCATTATTTGAAACGGCCCTGGCACTTGAAGAGGCTTGTGAGGACTCGCTGGCGCCGAAAGGGATCTACCCCAATGTGGATTTTTATTCCGGTATTTTGTATCGCGAAATAGGCATCCCGCCGGACCAGTTCACCTCACTCTTTGCGATTGCGCGGACCGCCGGCTGGCTGGCACACTGGCGTGAGCAGGTCTCTGAAAACCGGATTTTCAGACCTACCCAGGTGTATACCGGGTATGAGCCAAGGGATTATCTGCCTGCAGCAGACCGCCAGGCATCCTGAAAAACAGCTTGTTCAG
>JAOUCZ010000363.1 GCA_029859505.1 Lysobacterales bacterium
GGGCACATTCTCCAGCGGTGCTATGCCGAGCTTGGCGGCATCATAGGTGCTCCAGCGTGGGGTCGGGATTTCGAGCACGCGTACATAGTAGAGCGCTCTTTGCGCGGGATTGAAGTCCGGATCGGTCCACACAGCCCTCAATTGGTTAGCGCCGATGGTATCGTTCGAGTACGTGGCCTTCTCGATGTTCACCGTATTACCCACTGGTGTAAGCTTGCCGGAAGCGTCGATTGAACGGGTCTGCTCGTCGGACCACACCACGTCATAGATCTTCTCGTCCGGTCTACCCCACTTATTGACGAAGGCCTTGATTATCTGGATGCGATCGAGGTTACCACTCTCCGGATCCTTCAGTGCCCAAACCGCAAAAGTCGGCGCCTTACCTGCTTTTGCAGGCAGATCGCGGCCCATCGGTACACCACCAGCATAGGCCTGCTTCACGAAATCATCCTTATTGACGAGATCTTTGGGGTAACTCCAACTACCAAAGAAACGGAGCCGAATCAACGGTCCGGAAGTGCCATAGGTCTCCTTCGACTTCATCGCATCGAAAAGCCCCTCACGGGTGTTTTCTTCGGCCCAAACCGCCGTGATACCGGCCGAACCGACCCTGGCCGCTACGTCACCCGAAGCATTTTTGTTTGGGTTCATACGTTTTTCAGGGGTGTCATCCAGAAGGCTATGGGTACCGTGAAAATTGAACTCCTCATTGGGTGTGTAGGCCGCATGACTGTCAGACCCGGCCACGATCCCGAACTTGAACGGATTGGCGCCAAACGTCTCCTCGTGGATCATCCCTTCCACCAGGCCCTGGCGCATATAACCATACTTGACCTGGCTGGGTTGGCCCACGTTGATCATGTTCTCAAACAGCTCGAATTCGGCGAACTCATCGTTGGGTGACATCAGGGGATGGGTGTCGGACTGGCCCTTTGTCTGAAAGATTTCCATCAGAGGTTCGTTGAGGTTCTGACGCGCGGCGTCCCGTGCATCCATTGGCCCGCCGAGGAAGGTGTTGGGCGAGAACATCCAGCCATCGGAAACATTGGCGTTATGGGGAATCGCTATATTGTCGCGCCCCAGGCCACGCTGTATTTCCTGGAAGGTCCACAGGTCTGCTGGTTGAATGGAATCGAAGGCCGTGAAAGGCGCCTCCGGAAATTTGTCACGGAAAAACACGTTGCGATGCATGTTGCGACCATTGGGAATTGAGGTCCACTCCCAGGCAACCAGGGTGGTGAACTTGCCCGGTTTGTTGTACTTGTTGGCCGTGTCCACATAGCGCTTCCAATTGCCCATGGAAAGCTCGGGATTTACGAACTCCTTCATTGGATTACCGCTAATCAGCGAGCCAAGAATCTGATTGATCGCGGAATCCGGGTCACTTGGCTTCGCACTGGGGTCGCGCATCTTCTTGCCAAGTTCCGTATTGTAGAGTGGGTCATTGGGGTCGATGAGTGAAGGCATGACACCGAAATACTCGGCATGATCCGTAATAGCCACGAAATCAAGGGGAGTGGATTTCTTGATTTTCTCCTTGGTTGTTGAGAGCACGATCTCCTCGCCCATCGCCCATTTGTAGGCATCCTCCCAGGTCCCGCGGGTGCCGATCACAAAGGCGTCGGGCGAGTTGGTGGTGTGCATATGCTCTTCGCCAAAATAGACGTTCTTCAGAGGGTTCGGCCCTTTCGCTCCTTTGCCTGGTTCTCCCACTGAATCGGCAGCCAGGGCCGATGCTGAAAAGACCAGCGAAGACAAAATTGCAATGGTTAATTTATTCGTGATTCTCATCTGTGTTTTTCCTCCGAAAATACGTTGTCCTTATATCTATTTAGCACCACACTCAATCAATGTTTAGATTCAAGCAATATGATACTTGTTACTTCATAGGTATCAAGAATGACCAGTTAAACTTGAACGTCCATTTGCTTGAAACGATGTCATTTTCCGAAACAGGGTTGTAATAAATGCCACCATAAATTTGTGTGGGCTTCCCGGCTACAGGGAAAACCCTACCCACGACACCACCCAATGCCAGGGTCCATGTATTCGTTTTGAAGTTGTAGGTCTGTGGAACATCCGGTGGTGCCACGTACCAACCCTTATCGAAATGCTTGGTAAAGATGGGTTGGATGTTGAGTGTACTTACGTCTTTTGCGTTATCCCGGGTCTTGGCAAAATCCCGCTGGTTAAACATCAACACACCCCACTGAAGCTGGGGCGTCTTGGAATTCATGTAGACAAAATTTGCCCCCACCTGCCATTGCCCTGAGCCCGTTGCTTCATTATCACCTGCCGTAGGAATTGTCCACGCGGGCCCAAAGGCAAATACCTGTCCCTTGCCAAGCCAATCGGTGACGAATAGTTGCAACAGGCCGCTGTCGCCCATTCCGGTTTTGTGGCCTGATCCGTTCACATTGGGCGTCGTAACGTAAGGCAACGTGAACCTCTGGATTAAGCTTGGTACCGTTTTAAATGGCATTTTTGCGGGTATAACCGCCTGGAAAAGGGCCGCATTACCATAGCCTTCAGCGTTGCGATAACTCGAGGTATATTGGTTTTGCAGACGGAACGAGAGCAGAGCGGCCGTGGGGTCAGTGGCCGCAGCACCGAGGTCCCCGTGTTTCTCGTGTTCCATCACCTGTGGTGGTTTGCTGGCAACCTGTTGAGAAAAACTGCGTTCTTGTGCCGTATCGCTCGCTTCAGCTTTCTCGGATGGTTCTTTGGCGGGTTCAGCCTCTTCGTCTGCATCAAGTGAATACGCAGAAAAACTGATAAGCAATGCGCTAAATAGAATTGCGGTTTTCGCAAGTAAAGACTTCGGATTCATTGTAACTGTCCTCTAAACATTGAAAATTTGAGAATTCCAACACTGACACACTGACCTTCATTGACATATTACCTTGATTTC
>JAOUCZ010000001.1 GCA_029859505.1 Lysobacterales bacterium
AAATAACTGGCGTTCATTATGTTCATTACCCGCACTATCGAAAGACAGTCCTCCATTGAATTCAACAAACTTGTCTCCATAAGCATGAAAAGAGATAAGCTGATCCATAAATTCGCCATCATATCCATGTCCGGCTCCGGCAATTATGCTTCCTGCAATCGCCCCAAAGGTTTCTAAGACCTCCGCTTGTGCTTCTGGATAAGTTTGGTTAGTTACAGAATTATTGTCAGATTCCGTAGATGCGACAACGTTTGTCGTCAAAACAAATAACACGTAAAACGAAACCAGTAATAATCTAATTGCTTTCATAATCAAGTCTCCTCTCTCTATATTGCAAACTTACGTTTAGCCCTTCTCTTCTCTGGAAACCATGCTTCGCGGCAGGTCTTCATTCTGGGGCCGGTCCCACGGAACTGCTGTTACAGAACCCGCGCTAAGGTACATTTTAGGTAATCGTTAAAAAAACTGAATGATCAGAACGCAATAATTTGCTGACAATTTGCTGATAAAAACTCTGAACACCCGTAACAACGTAAATTTGTGACATTGGCTGTAGTCTTGAACGGATTCGCCTGAATTAGGAATAAATGTAGACAGATTTGATGATATACGCATTTTCTGACTTAACACTGGACCTGAACCGGCACCTGCTAACTTGTGGCATACAGCAAACAGGCACTGGCCTTACTCAGACAAGTCTGATTCAGCGGCCTCCCGAGTAAATCTCAACTTGAAAAGAGCAGGCCCTTGGTGAGCAGGTAAAAACACAAGCCCTGATAGACGAACTGATCTCAATCCTTGAGGCCAATCCAACAGTGACTTACCACGATTCTGCAATTCATGATACGTCGGTCTACGCGTTGTCAGGGCAAGACAAAATCGCGATTACGACCCTAGAGCAGTGGGTGAACCGGGGAGGTGCAACCTCATTGTTGCAGCAACACATCAGGCATGGACTAGACGTGCTTCAGGATGAACCGCGATACCAGTCAATCCTTTATACCGTAAATAAGCGCTTAAGCGAGCAAAAGGCCAACCTTAGCCGTTGGGAAGCTAGCGGTGAAATGCCTCCCCTTCCCAGAGAAGTAACTGATCCACGGTAGCGATTTTCCTATTCCTGGCCGATTTCCGCTCAACAAAATACCTGTGAAACAAGTGACGGTAACGAAATTGATTGTCCATAAACCATGTAGTTCACCTACGGGCTCTCAAAGGTATGAAACCGGATGGTAGTTTTTGGTGCAACCAGGCAAAGAAAAGCCCGCTTCGGTGGGCTATTTTCCACTCATCAAGTGCCCCCTTCTGACCAGATCCAGTTATAAACATAGCTGAAATATGAGCGTTATGAATCGCTGCTTTGTCGTGATAGGCAGACGATTAATCCGACGTTACTTGACACTGTTTGTGAGATCAGATTTCAGATATCAAACAGAACCGTACTTCCTGTACATAACCGAAGCAACCAGACACTTACAACTTGCTAATCGTCTGCTCACGCATCTTGAATTTCTGAATCTTGCCGGTCACTGTCATTGGAAATTCATCGACAATGACAAAATGCTTCGGCACCTTGTAGTAGGCAATCTGTTCATTACAGTACTGCCGTATTTCATCGGCATCCGCTGTTTCGCCATCATTCAGCCTGATCCAGGCAACAACAGCCTCACCATACTTTTCATCCGGTATGCCAAAAACAGCCGCCTCCTGAATTTTTGGATGCTGGAACAGGTACTCCTCGATCTCACGCGGGTAAATATTTTCACCACCACGGATGATCATGTCCTTCACCCGCCCGACGATATCGCAATAGCCTTCCTCATCGATAATAGCGAGGTCACCGGTATGCATCCAGCCCGCCTTGTCGATATCTTTTTTGGTTTTATCATCTTCACCCCAGTAACCCAGCATGACGCTGTAACCGCGGGTACAAAGTTCTCCCGAGGTTCCCCGGGGAACCACGTGGCCATGTTCGTCGACGATTTTGACCTGAACATGCGGGTGAATGCGTCCAACCGTTGCGACACGTTTTTCAAGCGGATCATTGGTCGCACTTTGAAAACTGACCGGACTCGTCTCTGTCATACCGTAGGCAATGGTCACCTGGGACATGTTCATTTTGGTGATGACCTTGCGCATGACTTCAATCGGGCAGGGTGCGCCGGCCATGATACCGGTCCTCAGGTGACTGAGGTCAAAGTTATCGAAATCCGGATGCTCCAGTTCCGCAATAAACATGGTCGGTACACCATGCAGGGCTGTACAGGCTTCTTCACTCACCGCTTCAAGCACGGCGAGTGGTTCAAATGCCTCGGAGGGAAAGACCATTGTCGAGCCATGACTGACACTTGCCAACACACCCAGCACCATACCAAAGCAGTGGTAAAGGGGCACCGGAATGCAAAGGCGATCCTGCGGGGTAAAACCCATTGCCTCACCCGTAAAGAAACCATTATTCAGAACGTTAAAGTGTGTCAGGGTTGCGCCTTTGGGTAGTCCGGTTGTACCGCTGGTGAACTGGATATTGATAGCGTCATCAGGTTGGTTCAAAAGCGCCCGCGCTCTCAACTGATCGGCTGCATCTGCAGGGGCCATGGCCGCGACTTCATCAAAACGGAACATACCGGCAACCGGTTTATCACCGATAACAATCAATGAACGAAGAGCAGGCAATGCAGAAAGATTTAATTGCCCAGGTACTGACGTTTTGATGGCAGGAGCGATATCAAGCAATACATTGATGTAATGACTGCTTTTGAACTCGGGGGCCAGGATAAGTGCCTTACAGTCCACCTTGTTGAGCGTGTATATCAATTCGGCTTTGCGATAGGCAGGATTGATATTGACAAGGATCAGACCTGCCCTGGCCGTGGCGAACTGTGCAATTACCCATTCGATATTATTGGGCGACCAGATACCAATTCGGTCACCTCTTTGTAGATCCAATGCCAGCAAACCGGCAGCAAACACATCAATCGCCGCAGCAAGCTGCCGGTAAGACCAGCGGATGCCCTGGTGACGTACAACAATGGCTTCATTTTCACCCCACTGTTCAACCGCATGGTCAAAGGCATCGCCAATCGTCTGGTAAATAAGAGGGTGATCACTGGTACCACAGACAAAGCTCATACTTGATTTCACTGTAGATTTTCCTTTGATAAGTTCCCGAGAACGTTAGCGGAAGCACCCCATTCCTTCAGAACCTGGTACAGGTTAGACTGCACAGGGCCCGCTGCGCTGCCTATTTCTGATGCGGTGCGTGAGAATCTCGGAGCCGGTGCGGGCTGGGTAATGCCGTCGATACTGACAAAAGTTTTACGCGCTTCGATATGCGGATGCGAAGTAACCTCCGACATATCCAGAATGGGTGTGCAACAGGTTTCTGTGTCTTCGAGAATCTCGCACCATTCGTCACGTGTCCTTGCCCCGAACACCGTCTGCAATTGCTGTCTAACCGTGTCCCATTGTGACTGATCATGCTGACTGGCCGGATCGATATCATCCAGGCCGAGCACATTGAGTAAATTTCTGTAGAAACGGTTTTCAATCGGGGCAACAGCGATATAGCGATCATCTTTGGTCCGGTATGCTGTATAAAACGGCGCACCGCCATCAAGCATATTGCTGCCACGTTCATCCTTCCAGGCACCTGCAGCCCTGAAGCCCCAAATGGAGGACATCTGTGAAGCAGCACCGTCAACCATTGCCGAATCAACCACCTGACCCTTGCCTGATTTTGAGGCCTCCAGCATGGCAGACAACATGCCGATCACCAGGTAGGCCCCGCCGCCACCCATATCGCCCACCAGGTTCAGTGGGTAAACAGGACTACCACCCTTCTCACCAATACCGGCATATACGCCGGAAAGTGCGATGAAGTTTGCATCGTGACCGATCGTTTCCGCCAATGGACCATGCTGCCCCCAACCGGTCATGCGGCCATAGACAAGTTTCGGGTTGCGGGCCATGCAGATATCCGGCCCCAAACCAAGGCGCTCCATCACACCCGGGCGAAAGCCCTCAAAAATTGCATCCGCATCCTCACACAGATCCAGAACCAGCTGCACGCCCTGTTGTGTCTTAAGGTCCACTCCAATTAGCGGGCGACTGCGATTCATCAGGTTAAAACGTGCATCCGCTGCAAAAATGGCATCACCCTGAGCCGGGCGCTCGATTCGCACCACACTGGCACCCATATCTGCCAATAGCATGCCAGCAAACTGACCGGGGCCAATTCCGGCTATTTCTATTATCTTGAAGCCTTCCAGCGGACCCATGGGTGGTTAAACCTCCTGGTGAAAAGCCGGTTTTGATCGACTTTAATGGTCAATTTACAGGCTCACTTTGTCCAGAAATGGAACCGGTTACCTTCAATGAGTGTTAGGATTCCACATCACAGATATTTTACCTTTTTCACGAGTTTGAAGCTTTAAATATGAAACCATTAAGATCCGATACCACTACCAGCGGTGACAGCGCAGCAGCCTCACGTTCACTGTGGCGCGCCACCGGGATGCAAAGCGGCGATTTTGGCAAACCCATCATTGCCATCGCCAATTCCTTTACTCAGTTCGTACCCGGTCATGTGCACCTGCAAAATGTTGGCAGCCTGGTCGCCAGTGAAATCAAAGCCGCCGGCGGGGTATCCAAGGAATTCAATACCATCGCCGTGGATGACGGTATTGCAATGGGACATGACGGGATGTTGTATTCCCTGCCAAGCCGCGACCTGATTGCCGACAGTGTTGAATACATGGTCAATGCCCATTGTGCAGATGCGCTGGTATGTATTTCCAACTGCGACAAGATCACACCCGGGATGTTGATGGCCGCCTTACGTCTCAATATTCCTGTAGTTTTTGTCTCGGGTGGACCGATGGAAGCCGGTCGCCTGGAAAATGACGGAAAACCGTTACTCCGTGTTGACCTGACCGATGCTTTTTCCGGAGCGGTGAATATGGACGCCTATCCAGGCAGCAGCCTGGAGGATGTGGAAGATAGCGCCTGCCCGACCTGCGGCAGTTGTTCAGGTATGTTCACGGCCAATTCGATGAACTGCCTGACCGAGGCCCTGGGTCTTTCCCTTCCCGGTAATGGCTCCTTACTCGCTACTCACCGTGATCGCGGGGCATTGTTTCTCGAAGCCGGCCGCCTGATCGTTGAACTGGCCAACCGCTATTACCGTGAGGATGACGACTCTGTACTGCCAAGATCAATCGCCAATTTCGACGCCTTCAGCAACGCGATGGCGGTCGATATTGCAATGGGTGGTTCAACCAACACCATTTTGCACCTGCTCGCTGCCGCCCAGGAGGCAGAGGTAGATTTCAATATGTCACATATTGATGCCATGTCGAAACGTATTCCCCATCTGTGCAAGGTCTCACCCTCAACCCACGATTACTTCATGGAGGACGTGCACCGTGCTGGTGGCATGATGTCCGTAATGGGTGAGTTGGAGAAAGCCGGACTGCTCAATGCCAATGTCAATATGGTGCACAGTGCGAGTCTGGGTGAAGCACTGACCAAATGGGATATCGGCAGAACCGATAATGCTGATGCCAAGCGGCTGTTTACCGCAGCACCTGGTGGTATACGCACGGTAAAACCATTCTCCCAGGATAATCACTGGGAACTTGATCTCGATCGAACTGGTGGCTGTATTCGTGATTTTGATCATGCCTACAGCTCAGAAGGTGGTCTTGCCGTCCTTTATGGCAATATCGCTGAAAAGGGCTGTATCGTTAAAACCGCTGCAGTAGCAGAGTCAATGTACGAGTTCAGTGGCAAGGCCCGGGTATTTGAGGAAATGGAAGTTGCCAATGAGGCTATTCTGGCTGACCAGATCAATCCAGGAGATATTGTGATTATCCGCTATGAAGGTCCCCGTGGCGGACCGGGTATGCAGGAAATGCTGGGGCCCACGATGGCAATAAAATCCAAGGGTCTCGGCGAATCATGTGCATTGATAACCGACGGTCGGTTTTCCGGCGCGACAGGTGGACTCTCCATCGGTCATGTCTCACCTGAAGCAGCCAGCGGTGGCTTGATTGCCCTGGTAGAGGAAGGTGATACGATCAGTATTGATATTCCCGCACGCAGCATTAACCTGGAGGTTGATCCGGCAGAGCTTAACGCCCGGCGTAAAGTCATTGAGGCCAGCGGAGCTTACCGCCCGGCAGCACCACGCAGGAGACGGGTCAGCCAGGCACTGCGAGCCTATGCCGTCTTCGCCAGCAGTGCGGACCAGGGTGGTGTTCGTGACCTGAGCAAGGTGGAAGGGTCCTGATCACTGACCACCACTGATTCAAAAAGGATAATTACCCGTGGCCAATCTCGATAAAGTACTCAATATCGAAGACCTTCGGAAAATAGCCCGAAAGAAGCTGCCGAAACCGCTTTTCAATTACATTGATGGCGGCGCTGACGATGAAACCAATGTATGCGGCAATACACATGCCTTCGACAGTGCGAGGCTGGTACCGGAATACCTGGTTGACGTGGCCAAAATAGACACCACCACAAAGGTGCTTGGCCGCGAGATTTCGATGCCGCTCTTCCTGGCACCCACTGGAATGACCCGCCTGTTTCACCACGATGGTGAAACTGCGGTTTCTAAAGCAGCAGCAGCGGCCGGCACCTATTATTCCTTGTCCACTGTTGGTGCGACCAGTATTGAAGACGTGGCCGCAGTCTGCGATGGGCCAAAGTCTTTCCAGATATACGTGATGAAAGATCGCGGTATTACACGTGAATTTATTCAGCGCTGCAAAGACGCGAACTACGACTCGTTGATGCTAACCGTGGACATACCGGTTGCGGGTAACAGGGAACGTGAACTGCGTTACGGTTTCAGTATGCCGCCTAAACTCAACCTCGCCGGGATCGCTGGTTTCGCTGCCAGGCCTGGCTGGGTTTATCGCGCCCTCACCCATCCCAAGGCCATTTTGGCCAACGTGGCCCATAAGATTCCCGAGGGAAGTTCGCAGAGTACATCGTTAATTGAGTACATCGCCAGCCAGTTCGATCCGTCAGTCACCTGGGATGACCTTGAGTGGATGATATCTGAATGGGGAGGCCCATTTGCCATCAAGGGTATATTGTCGGCATCCGATGCCCGCAAAGCAGTGGACCGGGGTGTTACGGCAGTCATGGTTTCCAATCACGGCGGTCGTCAACTCGATGGCGCGCTATCAGCCTTTGATGCTCTCCACCCGATTGTCGACGAAGTAGGTGGCGAGTGTGAAATCATCTGTGACGGCGGTATCCGTCGCGGCACGCATGTTTTGAAAGCGCTGGCTAGCGGTGCAACGGCCTGCTCGATGGGACGGCCTTACCTTTTTGGTCTGGCCGCCGGTGGCCAGGAAGGGGTGAGCAAGGTGATAGAACTACTGCGCGCTGAAATTGTAAGAGGTATGGGGCTGATTGGCTGCCGGAGTATCAGCGAGATTGGTTCGAAACATATCGCTTAACACCGTTTAATGGTGTGTACGCTGTGACGCACCGTTTGTCCCAGCCAATGAAAACCGCGTGGGTAACGGCCCAGGCCGCCCTCTCGACGGGTACCCCGCAGCCCAGGCTGGCCTTTCGATGGGTTCCCCGTCTCACCTTCTCTAACCTTGCAAGTTACCCACCCTACAGTTCTGTTTTTAACTCTGTCAGTTTGTCTTTAATTACTGAGGCATTTGCGCTGCCCATGCGTACCAGCATCTTTTGCCCGGCCGTCATGGCTTCCAGTTCCTCATCCTGGTAAAGGTATACGGCCTCGTATTTGGTCAGGAGAACAGGGCCTGGTACGTCAGGTGTTTGCAGCAGGTTGTCAATCACCTCGACCAAGCGGTCATTAAATGATCCTGTGCCACCATTCTTCTCCCAGGCCTGCTGAAAGAGAGGATGATAACGACCATAAAGTTTCATCAGTGTTTCTGCATCCAGACTCTGCAGTAAAGCAATATACGGTTCATACCGGGCGTAGTTCTGTGCACTTAAAACCGTGCCTTCGTCTTCGGTTAAGAACTTCCCTTCTAGCGGTTTTATCGGATTGATGTGAACCGGCACCTGGCGGGAAGTGAGGCTGTCGATGGAGGCAACCAGTCTGCTTATCACCTGGTCCATGACCAGGTATTGAGCCAGGTCTCCGGGGCCTGCAATGTCAGCCAGTGCCTGTGTAAACTCAGGGTCGCTTTCGTTCAATACCGGCAATGGCACCGGTGGTATTTCAGGTTCAGGTTCCGTTTCGGGCACGGAGTAGACTTCTTCAATTTCTGTTGGTGATGGTGTCTGTTGTACCGGAGCGGGTGGCGCTGAAGTTATCTGCGGTGGGGGTAACTCACTTACAGGATCCGGTGGCCTCATGAATGAGTACCAGGCTGCACCTGCGAACAGGAGGACGAGCAAAAGGATGGGAATGACTTTTTTCATGATGACCTACCGGTGGACAAACTAAATAGTTATTGAGGTAAGACCCCTGCTAAAAAACACAGTTCAATTTATCCTGATCAATTATAACTCTTGCACCATTACACAGGTCTGGTATATTGCGTTTCCTTTAAAATCACAGTCATACGAATCGGAAGCAGCACCCATGACCAGCGCCAAGTTACCCAAATTTAGAACCTTCACAACCCTTTTCTTTATTTCTGCACTTCTGGCGGTTCCGGTAATGGCAGTGGCAGATACCGTTTTGATCGAAACCCCCTTGGGCAGCATCGAAATTGAGTTGCTGAAGGATGACGCCCCTAAGACGGTTGAAAACTTCCTGCGCTATTTAGAAAGTGGCAAATACACCGCATCGTTTATACACCGTAGCGAGCCGGGCTTTATTATCCAGGGCGGTGGTTTTACATTTAGTGGATCTAACCCATCCGGCATCATTCCTTTCGCGTCGGTCGAAAATGAATTCAAGCTTTCCAATACACGCGGAACCGTAGCCATGGCAAAAGTTGGCAACGCCCCTGACAGTGCTACCAGCCAGTGGTTTATCAACCTCGCTGACAACTCAGATAATCTGGATAATCAGAATGGCGGATTTACCGTTTTCGCGCGAGTCATTGGTAACGGTATGGCAGTGGCTGATGCCATTAACCAGTTACCAGTACTTGGTGCAGCCGGCGATTTTACTGAAATGCCGGTCATCGACTATAACGGTGGGCCGATCATTACAACCGACAACCTGGTAATGACAGCGCTTACTCATAATGCAGACCCGGTTGATCCACAAGCATTCGCGATGAACGCAGGCATGAATGATGCATGGTACAACCCTCTCACCGATGGCCAGGGATTTTTCATCACGGTATTTCCCGAGCTTAACAAGGTCACTCTGGCCTGGTTCACCTACGATACAAGCTTGCCTCCGGTTGATGCGAGTGCCGACCTGGGTTCTCCCGGACACCGTTGGCTGACGGCGCTTGGCGACATAAACGGTGACAAGTCTGTAATGGATATCACTATTGCTTCAGGCGGTCTGTTCGATACCGAAACCGAAGTCCAGCCTGTGGACTACACTGACGGTGGCACAATTACCTTGTCTTTTTCGAACTGTAACTCGGGTATGATTGACTACGATATTCCTTCAATCGGTCGACAGGGAAGCGTCCCGATTGAGCGTGTTGCCAATGACAATGCAGCCTTGTGTGAGGCCTTGCTGGGAGAGTAACCACCGGTGCAGATATCTGCACACCATCGAAATTGGCCAGTACGATGTATCATCGTACTGGCCGCCAGTTTTAGCCTCAACGGCTGGGGCCAACAGCTTCCCACAGAAAGCCCAGACATTTATAACCGGATATGGGCCCTGCCCGTACTCTATGACAACCCGGACAATTCAGTCGTACAGTCTTTCTCCCTGATTGGCCGCTATCACGGTCAGTACTGGAGCGTGGATGCCAGCCAGGGAACTGCCGCTGACTGGGAAAACCGCCGTAAAATTGTTGGCTTCAGTTCCAAGTGGTTTCAAAACTTCACCGTGCAGGCGCAAATGTTTTTGCGCAACGACGGCGACTCGCTTTATGGCGGCCTGTACGAGGGGTTTATCAAGTGGTCGCCGGAAGAATTCAACTTTTCCCTGAGTATTGGCCGTCTTGACTACCTCTTTACCGGGTTTGAGCGCAGTAAGTCCTCAAAAAAAATCAATGCCATAGAGCGGGGACTGCTGGTGAACCAGGTGATGCCGGCAGAAGTGGTGGGGGCACACTTGCGGGGTAAAAAGGGTCGCTTCTCCTACCATGCCGGTTGGTTCAGCCGCAGCATCGAGGAGGAGTTCGATGATTTTCACAGCGGTTCAGCAGCCGTCGCCGGCATCGCTTACGATACGGCGCTATTCTTTGAAAAGGGCAGTCTGCATCTCGATTACCTGCACAACCCCGGGGGATCAGAGGGTAATGCTTTCAGACCTTATCGCCACGTGGCTTCGCTTTGGCACAAGGGTGAAAGCGGACGTCTGGAAGTGGGTACAGATCTGACAATAGCCGAACCGCTTGAAGCCGGTGGCCATGTATTCGGCCTGACCATCGAACCAAGCTGGATGCTGACCAAAGAATTATTTGGCAATCAGGACCCACTACAAGTCGTCATGCGTTACCAGTACGCTACAAGCAGCAGGGATAACGGACTGGTGTTGCAACGTCGATATGAGCAAAAGGTCACCGAGGGCGAAGGTAACGACTATCACGCGGTATACACCGGTCTCAATTATTTCCTATACGGCCACAAACTCAAGCTAATGGCAGGCGGCGAGTACGCCCATATGAAAGATGATGCAGATGATGGAGGTAAATATAGCGGCTGGACCTGGTTCGGTGCGATAAGGCTGTATTTCTAGGGGAAAAACACTGCCAAGCAAAGGCTGCGTCATCCCCGCGAAAGCGGGGATGACTTACTGGAAATGCAGTGCCCGACCGAAGAGGTCCCCGCTTTCGCGGGGATGACGTAGTTTTTGTCTGGTACTTGTTCAGGGCTTAACGAACTTTAATGTCCAGCGATCCGTGTTACCGGTGACCGTTTTACGTCCGACCTCATAACGCAATTCATCATCGGCACGGTAATGCATGTCTGAATAGTCTACAAATTTAAATCCGGCCGCCTCAATTTCGTGAATGGCAAGAACCGGATCAATTCTTCTGCGGTTTTCGGGAGTATCCTGTTCCATGTGACGGCGTGTATGGTCAACAACCGCATAAACACCACCGGATTTCAGCGCGTCAAATGAGGCTTTGTTCATAGCTGCCCGACCCTCGGCATCGAAGTTGTGGTAATTACGGAAAGTCAGCACCATATCCACATCCGTGACACCAAGTCCTTCAGTTTCCAGGGTGTAAGTACGTGCGCCATCTTTCCGATAAACCTTTGCATCGGTTGCAATGATCTGTACATCCTCAAAACCGGGCTCAGTAATCAGGTTCTTGGAAATATTTCCAGTACCCAACGCGGCAAAATATTCACCATTGTCCTGCACTACCGGTGCTAGTAACTTGGTGTACCAGCCTCCACCCGGAAGCAGTTCTACGATTTTCATATCATCGCGCAGGCCAAAAAACTTCAAGGTACTGACCGGACGACGGTTTCTGTCACGATCTTTTTCAGCATCTGTCCTGATATCAGCCGCCATGGCTGTTTTCAGCTTGGCCTCAACAGCATCAAAATCATCGGCAAATGCCAGGCTGGCAGAAACGATCAATAAAGCACTCAAAAAATATTTCATCAAAACTCCCTGTAATTCAATTGCAATAATGCGGGGTGCAATCATAAAGGAATATGCACCGGGGTTCATGCTCAACAGGATTATCAAACCTGCCAGGCATGATCACGTAATGGTTAAACAGACACGCTAATGACGCTCCAACTCGGCAATGCGATCCAGCAAATCAAGTGCCAGTGCGGCACCCGCCAGGTTGATCCCCAGATCACGTTGCAGATGAATTACCGTCTTTACGCGTTTGAGACTACCAACGGTAAACCGCCAGTGTTCAACATCGCCCCCCATCGGATCCAGAATTCCCTCTGCCACCAGGGTAGTGACGGTTTTGGTTTCGACGGTACAACTGCGGCACAGGTCGGCCAATGTCACCAGGTCGTTTTCTTCCAATACCTGGCCGACGAGAATTTTATCGCCACTTCTATCGACACCCATGATCAGGCCACCTCCATCGACGCACGTGGATCAAACTGAATTTCTTCCTGCATACGCTTGTAAAGCTCCCGTGATTTCTCATCATCGGCAGGCGGCAACACCACCTGTAATACAACATAGAGATCACCTGGCGTTTTCGCCGGGATACCTCGTCCTTTCAGCCTAAGTTTCTTACCGGCTTTTGAATTCGCTGGTATTTTCAGACCAATGGCACCGGATGGTGTGGGCACCTTCACACTCGCGCCCAACGCTGCCTCCCACGGCGCCACCGGCAATTCCAGGTAAACATCTGCACCCTCAACCCGGTAATAACGATGCGGATTAAACTCGATTTCAAGATACAAATCACCCGCTTTGCCGCTACCTTGTCCCTTGGCACCCTGTCCACCCAGGCGAATTTGCTGACCCTGGCGAATACCCTTAGGAATACTTACCTTTAACGTCCGGTTGCGTCGCACTACATGTCCGTCCGCCGTCACCTCCGGCATTTGTAGTGAAATTGAGCGGGACACACCATGATAGCTGTCTTCAAGATCGACGAGGATTTTGGCGTGATGGTCTTCACCTTGCATATGGAATCCCCGGTTTCCACCACCAGGGCCTCTTGCCTGCCCGAATAGTGATTCAAAAAAATCACTGAAATCATGCTGGCCGGCACCACCACGGGGTGCCCCTTGAAACTCAAAACCGGCATCCCAACCGGGTGGCGGACGGGAGCCCTGCTGAGTGTTCCAGTTTGAACCCAACTGATCATATGCAACGCGTTTTTCAGGATCTTTTAAAACCTCGTAGGCCTCTCCCACATCCTTGAACTTCTGTTCAGCATCCGACTCTTTGCTGACATCCGGATGGAATTTACGGGCCAGCTTTCGATAAGCGCGCTTGATCTCATCCTGGGTGGCTTTGCGGTCAACGCCCAGTGTCTTGTAATAGTCCTTGTAATCCATGCCTTATCCACTCACTGTGACAGATTGATACCCTGCCGCGACCAGCAGCATTCCTCATTGAGCCATGAATGGCTCCCTGGTACAGAATGTTGGGGTGAAACCGCACTCCGTCAATGCCGGCGGGGATTATAAAACCGTCAGTTAATCCAGAATTTCTTTTAGCTTTATTTTTTCCTTCGGTGTATAGGTTTCGGCTTCCTGTCGGGTCAATTGCTCAACACGTAGCGTCCAGCTTGAGAGACTGGAATCAACCTGAAAGATGAAACGACCACCCTCATTAAACAACTTTACGCCATTATCAACGTACTTGGTCATGACAATTTTACCCACGTATTCACCCGCCACGGTGAGTAGATTTACCTCTACCGCCATCTGACCCGGGTAGTCTCCCTGTGTACGCCAATCCACAATCCATGGCGCTTCTACTTCAAATTCTGCGGTGGTTTTGCTACTGGTGCCCTTGAACTCACGGATCAGTTCTTTGCTATTGGCGATATTTGCAAAACAACATAGCACTACAAAAACTATAAAGCTGAATAAGAACCTGTTCATTTGATTCTCCTGGTTTAGATTTACCTGCACACTGTCGGAAACTGAAAAAGCAGACGCTCTTACATTTATTATAAGAGTATTCAGTATCATTATCCCGCCAACAGATCATTCGATGCTGCTGTATGCATTGCCATCAGCCAGCTGAACAATTCCATTCGCGGTTGTAGCCTAGAAAAACTACAATGGACGGGTCTTTGACTATGCGGGTCACATTGATTGACCAGATCCCGCATCCGGACAAATGCTCAAACCAGAGATTGAGCTTTATCTATTCAGAATACAGAGCGCAGGACGGATTTTATGCTAAGTCGCCTTCAGTTTTTATCACTGGTACTGATCAGTCTTTTTTTGATCGGTTGTAACAAGCCGGAATCTGCGGCACAACCCATACCGGAAGTATCCGTTGTGGTGGCAACGCCGAGCGACGTCCCGATTTTCTCGGAGTTTGTAGGAAAAACGGTGAGTTCGAGACGAATTGAAATTCGCTCGCGAGTGGAAGGCTTTCTTGAAAAACGCCTATATGATGAAGGCACCATGGTGAAAGAAGGCCAGGTGTTGTTTCAAATGGATCGCAAACCTTTCGAAGCACAACTCAGCGCCGCGAAAGCCGAGTTGGCTCAGCAGCAGGCACGATTGACCAATGCCGAGGCCAATCTTGCGCGCGTAAAACCACTGGCAGAGCAAAACGCTGTCGCACAAAAAGAGCTGGATGATGCCATCAGTATGTATCGGTCTTCAGCAGCCTCGGTGGAGGCCGCCAAAGCAAAGGTCTTGCAAGCGGATCTGGACCTTGGTTACACCGACATTTACACACCGGTCACCGGGGTATCGAGTTTTGCCCGTAAACGTGAAGGCTCATTCATTGGCATAGGCCAGGATTCATTGTTGACCTATGTGGCTCAAATTCAACCCATGTGGGTGGAGTTCAGCATATCTGAAAACCAGATATTCCAGCTCCGGGCAAACCAGGAAAGTGGCCTGGTCAGATCACCGGAAAGTGAAGAGTATGTAGTTAAGATTGAACTTGCCGATCAGAGCATGTACCCGCAACACGGCAAGATTACCTTTGCCGATGCCTCCTTGAGCGAAGAGACCGGGACGTTCCTGATCCGTGCTGAAATCCCAAACCCGGAAAAATCACTTCGTCCCGGTCAATTTGTACGGGCCCAAATTCATGGTGCCGTTCGCCCGCAGGCCATTTTGGTCCCTCAACGGGCAGTACAACAGGGCGCCCAGGGTAGTTTTGTCTGGGTAATTGAAGACGGTAAAACGAAATTTCAGACAGTAAAAACAGGTCCATGGCATGGCGATGACTGGTTTATCGAAGCGGGATTGAAGGGGGGCGAGCAGATTATTGTCGATGGCGCTTTAACTGTCCGACCCGGTATAGAAGTCAGCACCGTTCCCTACCAGGCTGCCACTAAAACCGGCAAGGGCTAAACAGTATGATTTCTGCAACGTTTATCAAGCGACCAATCATGGCCACGGTGTTGTCTATCGTTGTCTTGATTGGCGGTTTTGTATCGATGGCAGGCCTGCCAATTACGCAATATCCGGATATTGCACCGGTGCAGGTAACAGTCTCTACCAATTATCCCGGTGCCGATGCCGACACGGTGGCCAACTCGGTAGCCGCACCGCTTGAAAAGCAGATCAACGGTGTCGACAACATGCTTTACATGCAGTCGAGCAGTTCGGCAACAGGCAACCTGACGCTGACCGTCTTCTTCAGTATGGATACTGATCCTGATACCGCCGAGGTACAGGTGAACAATCGCGTCGGTCTGGCACTGCCGGAGTTACCCGATGTGGTACGCAGTGCCGGTGTGAAAGTAGAAAAGCGCTCATCCAGCTTTCTGATGCTGATCGGCATCTACTCCCCTGAAGATCGTTATGATGAGCAGTACATAGGCAACTATGCTGACCTGTACGTTCTCGATGCACTCAAACGTATTCCCGGTGCCAACCAGGCCAGCATCATGGGTCTGCCCGACCTGGCGATGCGTCTCTGGTTACAGCCGGATCGTATGGCCAGTCTGGGTATTACAGCCACCGACATACAAGCAGCGGTAAGTGAGCAAAACAAACTGTTCGGTGCCGGCCGGCTTGGCCAGGCACCCACATCACGACCGGTGGAGATGACATTCCCCGTAGTAACCGAGGGCCGATTTGACAAGGCTGAGGAATTCGAGAACGTCATCTTGAGAGCAGACCCTGAAGGCACTGCAATTGTGCGTATGAAAGACGTCGGCTTTGCCGAAGAGGGTCTTAAGCAATACCTGTTGCGTTCAAACCTTAATGGCAGCGCTGCAACGTTCATCGCTGTCTACCAGCAACCCGGTTCCAACGCGATGGAAGTGGCCGCTAATATTCGTGCGGAACTGGCCCGGTTGAAAGAGGGCTTTCCCGATGGCATCGACTACAAAGTTTCGCTGGACTCGACCGAGTTTGTAAAGGCCTCTATTGATGAGGTAATTGAAACCCTGATTATTGCAGTCATTCTCGTTATTCTTGTGACCTACCTGTTTCTGCAAAGCATCAATTCCACGCTGATACCCACCATCGCCATTTTTGTTTCAATCATCGGCACATTCATGGGTATGTCCGCACTTGGTTTCTCGATTAATCTGCTGACCCTGTTCGGACTGATCCTGGCCATTGGCATTGTTTGTGATGACGCGATCGTGGTGGTTGAAAACGTCGAGCGAAACATGAACGAAGAAGGCATGAAGCCACTGGAAGCAACCTTCCGCGCTATGGAGGAGGTAACCGGTCCCGTCATCGCCACCACACTGGTATTGATCGCAGTGTTCGTGCCTGTGGCATTCCTGGCTGGCACCACGGGTGTCCTGTACAAGCAGTTTGCCATCACCATTGCAATTTCTGTGGGTATTTCCAGTTTTGTGGCGCTCACCCTGACACCGGCCCTGGCAGCTATATTACTCAAACCGGCCTCAACGCCCGGTCGTTTCTTCACGACCTTCAATAACTGGGTGGAACGCATGACCAACCAGTATGTCGACGGTGTCAAACTGGCTATTAAGTATGGCGGCTTTGCGCTGGCTGCGCTGGCCGCCATGCTCATCAGTATTTATGTTCTTTTCACCGTTATTCCGGGTAGCTTTGTACCGGCCGAAGATCAGGGCTTTCTGTTCGCGGCGGTTGTTTTGCCCGATGGTGCGAGCATAGACAGATCAGAGGAAATGACCAACGAGGTCGCCGACATATTTGCGGCACATCCAGCGGTTGAGGATGCTTCAGCCCTATCCGGTTATAGCATCATCGACGGTCAATTCAAAACCAACACAGGGACAGTATTCATTTCACTCAAGGATTTTTCGGAACGTACTGACCCGTCTCTGACAGCCAATGCGCTCATGGCCCACGTAGCACCGAAACTCAGGTCCCTGAAAGAAGGCTTTGCTTTCCCGATCAATCCGCCACCCATTCCCGGTCTCGGAACACAGGGCGGGTTTGAGTTCTGGTTACAGAACCGTGGTCAGGGTGGTGTCGCACATCTTGAGGAAACAACACGCAAACTGATTACAAGGGCCAATGAAACCGGCGAGGTGGTCAGACTGAATACAACCATCAACTCCGCCTCCCGTCAGTTACGCACCAATGTCGACCGGGCCAAGGCGGAGACATTGGGCTTGCCCATCGCTGATGTTTACAACACGCTGCAAACCCTTTTTGGATCCTTGTATGTCAGTCAGTACAACAAATTTGGCCGCGTCTGGCAGGTAATTTTGCAGGCCGAACCGCGTTTTCGTGAAAAACCGGAAGACATTCAGAATATTTTCGTGCGTCAGGAACAGGGTGAGATGGTACCGCTTTCCTCAGTTGTCACAACTGAGTTCGTTTCCGGCCCTGATCTGGTAACGCGCTTTAATGGCTTTCTGGCCGCGAAGATTACCGGTGACGCGGCACCGGGCTTCAGTTCAGGTCAGGCCATTGCCACCATGGAGTCGGCCTCGACTGATGTGCTGCCAAATGGTTACACCTACGCGTGGTCGGGTCAGGCATATGAGGAAAAACAGGCCAGCGGTACGGCTGCCATAGTCTTCGTGTTCGCGCTGGTCATGGTGTTCCTGATCCTGGCTGCACAATATGAACAGTGGTCTTTACCCATCGCGGTGGTGACCGCAGTTCCGTTTGGCATTTTTGGTGCACTTGTTTCAGTCTGGGCGCGCGGCATGGAGAATGACGTTTACTTCCAGATTGGGCTGGTTACCCTGATTGGACTTTCAACCAAGAATGCCATTCTGATCGTGGAGTTTGCAGAGCTCAAGTACAGGGAAGGTATGGCCGCCAAAGATGCTGCAATTGAAGCCGCCCGCCTGCGTCTACGGCCAATTTTGATGACCTCGCTATCTTTTATTCTGGGTGCGATGCCGTTGGTTCTGGCCTCCGGTGCCGGCGCTGCGGCCCGGCACTCAATTGGCACCGGTATCATCGGAGGCATGATAGGCGCAACCACGCTGGCCCTGTTCTTTGTGCCCCTTTTCTATTACCTGATTATCTCGGCCAAGGAGAAGGTGTCTGGCAAGAAGCCGGTCAGTGAAACAACCCCGATGGATGGAGGGACCTGATATGAAGATCCTTTCAACCACACTAATAGTACTTATTCTTGGTGCATGTGCCGTCGGCCCTGATTACGAAAAACCTGAACTTAATACACCCGAAGCTTATCGGTTCACAGATGAACAGGCCTCGGACGTGGTTAATACCCAATGGTGGACACAATTCGATGATGCTGTACTCGACGAACTGATAGATGAAGCGCTACGGGCTAACCTGGATGTACGTACCGCCGCTGCCAGGGTGGAACAATTTGCAGCCCGTTTGAATATCACCCGCTCGGAGTTTTTTCCGCAGGTTGGCTATGGTGTCGCTGGTGACCGTCAGGGCATCAGCAGAGACAAGGCTGACTATCTCGGAGTCGATTCCATCACCACCAGTTACGAGGCCACTATTAATGTCGGCTGGGAGCTGGATGTCTGGGGCCGTATACGCCGAGCCTCGGAAGCTTCGAGAGCCCAGTTACTGGCTGCCGAAGAATCACGCCGCACCGTGATCCTGAGCCTGGTTTCGTCTGTGGCGACCAGCTATGTCAGCTTACGACGTCTCGACAGCCAATTGGAAATTGCCATCCGGACGAGGGACTTACGTAAGGAATCACTGCGATTGTTCGAGTTACAATTTAGTGGTGGCGTAATTAGCCAGTTGCAACTTTCCCAGATACAGTCTGAATACGAGCTTGCGGTTGGTGCGGTACCCGTCATAGAAAGGGATATTGCCATCCTGGAAAACCTGATCTCGGCATTGCTTGGGCGTAATCCGGGCCCCATCCCACGCGGCAAGAGCATCGATAAGCTGACGCTTGCGCAGGTACCTGCAGGAGTTCCGTCAGATGTGTTACTTCGCAGACCAGACATCCGGCGGTCAGAACAGTTATTGATTTCCAATAATGCACTGATCGGTGTTGCGCGCGCTGCCTATTTTCCAAGGATTTCACTGACGGGTCTGGCCGGGTTTGTCAGTGGCGACCTTGACGCCTGGTTTGATTCCGATTCTGTCGCCTGGGCTGCCGGAGGCGCTCTCAGCGGTAGTATTTTCACTGGCGGTGCTCTTTCTGGTGGAGTGAAACAGGCTGAGGCCCTTCAACAGCAATCATTGTTCGCCTACCAGCAGTCAATTATTACCGCCTTGCAAGAGGTGGAAGATGCCCTGATCAGTACCCAGAAAGCACGTGAGAAACTACTCTCAGATGGTCGCCGGGTCGAAGCTTTGAAAGAGTACGCGCGTATGGCACGGCTTCGCTACGACAATGGTTTTACCAGTTATATCGAAGTGCTGGATTCGGAGCGCAGCCTGTTTGCTGCAAAACTGACTTTTGTGGATACACAAAAAGATATATATGTTGGCTTGATCAACACCTACAAGGCGATGGGTGGCGGATGGGTCGTACTGGCAGAGCAAAAGGCAAACGAAGTGGACTTCCCAAGCGGTGAAGACACCTATATACCGGATCCGGAAGCAGCAGCGACTTACAGCGAAGCGGAGCCCGTGAACCGATAAGTCCTAATCCATCACTAAGCTGAGGCCATGACAGACCAGAACATTCTCTTTACCTTGTTGTTTTTCGTTTTTGCATTCCTTATTTGGGGGCGCTGGCGTTACGACCTTGTTGCATTCTCGGCCTTACTGATTGCCGCTGGCGTCGGTGTTATACCGGTCAATGAAGTTTTCTCCGGTTTTGGACACCCCGCAGTGGTGGTTATCGCACTGGTGCTAATCGTAAGCAAAGGTCTGTCTAACTCAGGCGCCATCGAACTTCTGTCACGTTACCTGATTGTCGGGTCACGCAAGCTGGGAACTCATATCGGTATCATGGCGGGCTTTGCTGCTGTACTTTCTGCGGTCATGAATAATGTTGCGGCCCTGGCGCTGCTGATGCCCCTGGATATGCAGGCAGCGGCAAAAGCCAAACGCAGTCCTGCATTGAGCCTCATGCCACTTTCATTCGCTTCAATCCTCGGCGGTATGATCACATTGATCGGTACACCACCCAATATCGTGATCGCCGAATACAGAGCCAGCGTGATGGGCGAACCTTACCGCATGTTTGATTTTGCACCTGTGGGTATCGCTGTTGCCATTGTTGGCGTTGCCTATGTCGCATTGATTGGCTGGCGGTTGATCCCCGTGGCCAGGGGCGAGCACGACTCGGCCAAGGAGTTAAGCCATCTTGGGGATTACCTTGCTGAAGTCAAAGTGCCTGAAACATCCAAGGCTATAGGACAAAAAGTACGGGATCTGGATGAGATAACCGCTGAGCACGAGACTGAGATTGTAGGTCTGATCCGACGCGGCGAACGTCAACCGGGTATGGCACGTCGTGTGGAGATCCGTAAGAACGACATCCTGGTAATAAAAGCCGCACCTGACGGAATAGAAGCTATCGTTGGTGCACTCGGGCTTCAATATGCCAGGAAAAACAATACCGAAGGTGGTGTGTTCACTTCCGATGATGCTTCCCTGCTGGAGGTTGTTGTTCCACAAGGTGCACGTATTGACGGCCGCTCAGCCCACTCATTACGCCTGATGTACCGGCATGGGGTCACGCTGCTTGGTGTCTCGAGGCAGGGCAAGCGCTTTATCAAGCGGGTGCAGGATCTGGAGATACAAGCCGGTGATATTCTCCTATTGCTCGGTAACAGTGAAAAACTGGATGATATTGCCAATTGGCTAGGTTGCCTGCCCCTGGCCGAACGGGGATTGCAGGTCACTCAGCGAAAGAAGGCCGGGCTTGCCGTGCTGATCTTCGGTAGTGCCGTTTTACTGGCAAGTATCGGTGCGCTATACCTGACTGTGGCTCTCGGTATCGCGGTCGTATTGATGGTGCTAACCGGCATCATGCCTCTGCGACAGGTGTATCAATCCGTTGAGTGGTCGGTGATCGTGCTGTTGGGATCAATGATCCCTATTGGTATTGCACTGGAGGCCAGCGGCGGCACTGCGCTGATTGCTTCCGGCATTGTGAATACAGCTTCTAGCCTGTCACCGGCAGCGGTGATGGTGATACTGATGATTGTTACCATGACGCTATCGGATGTGATGAACAATGTTGCCACTGCCGTGATCGCAGCACCCATTGGGGTCAATATTGCGAATGCACTGGGTGTGAATCCGGACCCGTTCCTGATGTGTGTGGCAGTTGCAGCGAGTTGCGCGTTCCTTACACCCATCGGGCACAAGAATAACACCCTTATCATGGGCCCCGGGGGTTACCGCTTTGGCGACTATTGGCGTATGGGCTTACCACTGGAAATATTGGTCATTATGATCGGTGCACCGATGATTCTTTGGGTTTGGCCGCTTTGAGTCAAAGTAGGATATGAGAAAATTATGAAGAGAGATACAACATGATAGATAACCCTATTGTGAAATTCCTGATAACCACCATCATCGGTGGTTTGATTTTTCTTGTGCCGCTTATGTTCCTGATCTTCATCCTTGGTAAGGCCATAGGCTTCATGATGATCATTGCGAAACCACTGGCAGACTGGCTACCGGTAGATACCGTCGGTGGTGTGGCACTGGCCAACCTGCTCGCTATCCTGGCCGTGATCCTGGTTTCGTTTCTGGCCGGGCTCGTTGCCCGCCACACGATGGCAGGAGACATTGTCAAAACCCTGGAAAACAAGGTTCTGACCAAAATACCGGGTTATGCCATGATCAAGGGGATAAAAAGTGGTTTTGACAGCTCTGATGAAGAGGGTATGAAACCTGTCGCGGTACAACTGGGCTCCGCTGAACGTATTGCCCTCGAGATAGAAAAATTACCGGACGGTCGTTCCATGATCTACATTCCCAGCGCGCCCAGTGCCTGGTCCGGTGTCACCCAAATCCTGCCCGCCGATCAGATTACCTATCTGAATGTACCCATTACACAAGTGCTGGAATTGACCGAGAAGTTTGGTCATGGTGTGGATGAGCTGCTAAAGAAAAAACAGCAAGCGGAAAATCCGCCTGCATAGGAGACAAATGCATTCAAATGGCACGAGCTATCCGGTAGAGGTTTGCGGTGAAAGCCCGCAGGTGGCTGCGTGAGCCACACATCAGGCTTGCTATCCCTGCTGGCTTGGGTGTCGTTATATGATCATCGAGACACCCTCCGGAAGTTGGAGGGCGCTCGATTACGGGGAGCAATCGTTGGCTTACTCCCTTCCCTGATAATAAAACCCTGTATGTGAAGGTTTACTTAAGCGATACTTAAGCTATTGTTAAGGTTTAATGATCCTTGGCTAAAAACCTCAAATTAATCCACCAATTCGCCTTAAAAGCTTAATCGTTTTTAATGGTACTTTTAAATTCTTACTGGCGAAAAACCTACATGAAAGCGGGTATTGAATTTTGATACCGCGGCTATGGTTTCAAAAAAAGTATGACTGCCTCAGCGTCTCAGCAGGGCCCACCAGCGGGCAATATTCAACAGGCTGGCAAGCGAGGCAGAAAGATAAGTCAAAGCAGCGGCTTTGAGCAGGCGTCGGGCGTGCGGGAGATCAACCGGCTTGAGGGCGCCGCTTTTTTCCAGCATGGGCAAGGCCCGTCTGAAACTGGCATCCAATTCGGTCGGCAGTGTCACAAGGTGTACAAGCGTAGTGGCACCAAGACTCATCATTCCACCCACAATCATCAGCAAACTCACCAGCGGAACCCGTGTGAGCATACCGACGAACGGTGCAGCCATTAAGATACCGGCCCCCAGTCTTTCTATCGGTCGTGTCAGCATGATTAATTGGCCACGAACTTTAAGCGGTGCATAACCAGTGGCGTCCTGCAAAGCATGACCGACCTCGTGCGCAGCTACGGTCACGGCCGTTAAAGACCGGCCATTGAGATTTCCGGCCGTCAGGCGAATGACTTTTTCCTGCGGGTCGTAGTGGTCACCTTCTGAGCTTTCTTCCACTTTTACATCCTGAAGACCCAGCCCATCCAGCAAATACCTGGCCAATTCCCCACCGCTGCCGTCGTAACGGTCAGCCGGTGTGTTGTAACGTGACATGACATGACGCACCCACCAGCCCGGGCCAAAGACCAGCGCAACAATAAAGATAAGAGGTAAAAGCAAATGCATGTCTGCATCATAACCAAATATGCAGGCAGTCTGGACAAATTCAGGCGGCAGCATCAATCAGAAAGTTTCTGCCATGCCAGATCGGCATCCCTTTCTTTGTCTGGACTGGTCAGCTTTGTTGCATTGTTACCGGCAGTTTACTCAGGGAAGCTCTTGATGATTTCTTCGTACCTGCGATGGTTGCGTATATTATCCATATCTGAATCGTGCACCAGCCACTCACGGCTGATATTGCCGACTTTGATCAGGCAGTTTTCAAGGCAATCCAGTGCACTTTCAACATCACCCGCCAGCGAGTAAAAGCAAGCCCCGTTATACTGGATTATGGAATCCATCGGCGCATTTTGCATCGAGGTTTCCATCCATTCTGTCGCTTCTTCCACCTGCCCCAAGCGCAATAAAGCAAAAGCGCCCATATTTAATGCGCGGTTATTATCCGGATTCAGTTCAAGCACTGCCCTGACACGTTCGATACCCAGCCTTGTAACCTCCAACGCCTTTGCTTTCTGGTTAAGGCTGGTATATAGCTGTGCCTGCAGCAAGACACTTTGAAAATCCTCTGGACAAACCCGGGAAGCCCGCTCAAATAACTTCAGTGCCCGTTCAAGATCGCCTTCATGGACCTTGGTACGGCCGAAGAAATACCAGGCCTCGTAATTTTTCGGGTCCAGTTGAATTGCTTTTTCAAAATCAGCTTCCGCCTTTTTGTAATCCTGGTTCATACAACATGCGATTCCTGCTGAAACATGAGATTCAGCGAGGTCGGGTGCAAGTTCAAGTGCCTTTTCGCTGGTACGTTTGGCCTCAATCAGGTTTACCTCGGTGGCATTGAAATACATGTAGGAAAAACCAAAGGTATAGGCGATACCGGCCCAGGCACGTCCGAACTCCGGCTCGATGTCTATGGCTTGCTGGAACATCTGCCGGGCATACACATTATCCTGTGTGGTATGCCGGGCAAAATAGCTCAAACCACGCAGGAAAAAATCGTAGGCTTTCGGATCTACATGTTGCTGCGCCGAGCTATGTTTCTGCTTCAGGGAAAGACTCAGAGTGCTGGCAATCGAGTTGGCAATTTCTTCCTGAATATCAAAAATATCCGCCAGCTTACGGTCAAACTGACGCGACCACAGGTGATATCCATCACGGGTGTTAATCAGTTGAGCAGTGATGCGCAGGTTGTCGCCAGATCGGCGTACACTCCCTTCCAGCACCGTTTTGACCTTGAGCTTTTTGCCGATCTCAGTGATATCCGCCTGTCTGCCACTGAATTGAAACGCCGCGACACGCGAAGCGACCCGCAGATTGGCAACCTTGCACAAAGCATTGAGTATTTCCTCTGCCATGCCTTCGCAGAAATAGACCTGATTCCCTTTTTCACTCAGATCATCGAATGGCAGTACAGCGATGGAGGGTGCACCCTCCTGGTAAGTTTCCACTTCGGTCAGGGATTCGATATTTCCGGCGGGGTCCTTGTGAACACCCTCAGATGTGATTTCGTAAGCCCACGAAAGAACCAGCGAAATAGGAAAGCCGAGCAAAATGAAGACTATCAGCAGGGTCAATGACCATGGAGGTAAACCCAGTCCTTCGAAAACCACCTCACCGACCTGCATGACGACCCAACCAACAAAAATATAGGCCAAGGCAACACGGACGACTTTACGTTTCTTGAGTTGCTCCCAAAAGGTTTTGGTTTCGAATTTGTTCATCGCTCGTACCTGATTACTAAGATACACAAAACCGGCGGGTATTGGTATGTCCCAAGAGGCATACACGGTTAATAAAGACGACAATGGGATTCACCGTGCTATAACCTGACAATTTACGTAAAATGATCGTCTTTATCCGGATGTGGGGCCTAAGTTAATGCGCGCAAAACTGTTTTACACTATTCTCTCAATCGCCATTCTTTCCTTGCCCGTTATCAGCGTCGCTGACGAGCATCCATTAGCCGGTATTCCACTACGAAATATTGGGCCTGCACTGACATCCGGGCGGGTTTCTGACTTCGCTTTTCATCCGGACCAGACACAGAGTTTCTACGTATCCATGGCCAGCGGAGGTTTGTGGAAAACAGAAAACAACGGCATCACCTGGACGGCGCTTTTTGAGAATGAAGGTTCATTCGCCATTGGTGTGGTCGAAATTGATCCTGAGAACCCGAACATTGTCTGGGTTGGCAGCGGCGAGAACAACGCCCAACGCAGTGTCGGCTACGGTGACGGTGTGTACAAATCTGTCGATGGTGGCAAGAGTTGGAAAAACATGGGTTTGAAAGACTCGGGTCATATTTCGATGATCCGTTTCCACCCGGGTGACAGTAATACCATCTACGTGGCCGCCCAGGGACCTTTGTGGAATTCCGGTGGTGACCGTGGCCTCTATCGTTCCACTGATGGGGGGGATAGCTGGAAACGTATTCTGGATATTGACGAGAACACAGGTATCAATGAGTTTGTCATCCACCCGGCCGACCCTGAAGTCATCGTGGCTTCCAGTTACCAGCGCAGGCGTCATGTGTGGACGCTGATCAATGGCGGACCTGGCAGCGGTATCCACAAAACCACCAATGGCGGTATCAGCTGGCAAAAAGTAGCCGGTGGATTACCTTCAGGTGATCTCGGTCGTATTGGGCTGGCGGCAGCACCTTCGGCCCCCAACATGATCTATGCGATTATAGAGGCGGACGAAGAAGGCAAGGGCATCTACCGCAGCACGGATTTTGGCGAAAGCTGGGAAAAACGCTCCGATCACCTCACCTCAAGCCCGCAGTACTATAACGAGTTGTATGTCGACCCGAAGAATCCGGAACGTGTTTATTCAGTTGATACATTTACACATGTTTCCGAGGACGGCGGCAGTAGCTGGAACAAAATCTCGTTTAAAAACCGTCATGTAGATGATCATGCACTTTGGATCGACCCATCCAATACCTCGCACCTTTATATCGGCGGTGATGGTGGTGTTTATGAAAGCTGGGACCGTGGCCAGTTATGGCGACATGTACGTAACCTGCCGGTTACACAGTTCTATCGTTCCACTCCGGATAATGACAGCCCCTTCTACAACGTTTGTGCCGGTACACAGGATAACTTCACGCTGTGTGGACCCAGCCGGAATACCATGACAGACGGTATAACCAACGCGGACTGGAGCGTCGCCCAGTTTGGAGATGGTTTTAAGGCGCAGATCGATCCCACTGATGCCAATATTATTTATGCACAGGCTCAGTACGGCTCACTGGGACGTTTTGACCGCATTACCGGTGAACGACTGCAGATTACGCCGATGCCGGGCAGTGAAGAGAACAACTACAACTGGAACTGGAATGCACCGTTGATCATCAGCCCGCACGACAACCGCAGACTATATTATGGTGCTGAGCGTCTGTTCCGCTCCGATAATCGTGGTGAAAGCTGGACAGTCGTCAGTGGTGATCTGAGCCGTGGTATTGACCGTAATAAACTGGATGTGATGGGGCGCGTATGGAGCGTCGATGCGATCGCCAAGAATGTTTCCACCTCGACTTATGGAGCCCTGATCGCCGTTGACGAAAGCCCGTTACTTGAAGGCCTGATTTATGCCGGCACCGATGACGGCCTGATCCATGTCACCAGCGATGGTGGCAACAATTGGTC
This sequence comes from Lysobacterales bacterium, assembly GCA_029859505.1. Classification (GTDB taxonomy): domain Bacteria; phylum Pseudomonadota; class Gammaproteobacteria; order Xanthomonadales; family SZUA-36; genus SZUA-36. The sequence goes on from JAOUCZ010000001.1 coordinate 26,911, forward strand.
TAAAACCGACTCGTTCCGCGACGTGCCTGACATGTCCCTGATCGAAGACATCATCAGCTCATTCCACGACGTCGACGTTGCATATGCGGTGATCGATAACCACAAGCGTGGTGATCACAAACCCTACGTTCTCAAAACTGAAAACCGGGGTAAGAGCTGGGCCTTGATCAGTAATGACCTGCCGGAGCGCGGCACGGCGCATACCATTATCGAGGATCACGTTGATCCAAACCTGTTATTTGTGGGTACAGAATTTGGTCTGTTTTTCAGCAATGACGGTGGTACAAGCTGGAACGAAATGACCTCCCTGCCAACCATTGCAGTACGTGACCTTGAAATCCAGCGTCGCGAGGGTGATCTCGTTGTTGGTACCTTCGGGCGTGGAATTTACATACTCGATGACTACTCACCATTGCGTTCCAATAGTGATGAACTTAAGAGCCCGAACCTTTTTTCAGTGCGAGATTCCTGGCTTTATGTACCAGACACCCGCCGGGGTTGGGGTGGCAAAGGTGACTGGGGCGTGGGCCGTTACACTGCTGACAACCCACCATATGGCGCAGTTTTCGCCTACTACCTTCCCGAAGACCTGCAGTCAATGAAGGACAAGCGCCGGAAAACCGAAAAAGAACGTGCAAAGGAAGGCGGGGATAATCCATATCCCAGTTGGGATCAATTGCGACGGGAAGATCGGGAAGAGGCACCGTCCATCACGCTTACGGTACGCGATGCAACCGGTCATGTTATGCAACGTATCAGTGCACCAGCCGGCAAGGGGTTTCACCGTGTAGCCTGGAATATGCGTTACCCGGCACCCGATCCTGTTGAGCTCAGTCCAAATACCGACTTCGCCCCATGGGAGAGTCCACCACAAGGCCCAATGGCTTTACCCGGCACTTACACCGTGACTATGTCGAAGCGTGTTAAGGGTGAATTGGTAGATATATCCGCGGCACAGTCTTTCGAACTGAAACCGTTGTTTGAAGGCGGCCTGGTAACTGAAGATCGCCAGGCACTGCTCGATTTTCAGATGCAATCAGCCGACCTTTACCGTGCCATCATGGGTGCCAATAAGGCCAGAAGTGAAATGCAGGACAGGATTGATCACTTACTGATAGCCACCGCAGACACTCCCTCATCTAGTGAAAGCCAGGCACAGGCATTACGCGCACTCAATACCCGTATGCAGGACCTGAAGGTCCGCTTCAGTGGTGACAGCACAATTTCCAGCCGCGCTGAGAAGGTACCCCTGTCCATTAATAACCGCATCAACAACATTGTCGGTGGCCACTGGGACAGCCAGTCTGCGGTGACGGACAATTATCGTGATTCTTACAGGATTGCAGATCAACAATTCCGCCAGGCACTGACTGAGCTCCAGGCTATTGCTGCGGACCTCTCGGCGGTGGAAGCCACACTGCAAGCCGAAGGTGCACCATGGACACCCGGACGTATACCCCAGTGGCCTTTAGGTTCTGTTGAAAGATAACAATGTTTAGCTTCCGCATCACATTGTTGATCCTGTGCATCCTGTTGATGGGTGCATCTACACCTGTGTTTGGTGATCAGGATGAAGATCAAAAGGTAATTGAAGCCGAAGTTGAACAGAAAAGCACACCGGCAGATGAAAGCCCGGAGGATACAGAAGAAGACGGTAAAAAGCGGCCATCATTCATGGAAAGGATGAAGAGCAAAGACCCCAACAGGGGGCGATTTTTACCGATTCCAATATTCATTACCGAACCCGCGATCGGTGAGGGCCTTGGCCTGGTGCTGTCATATTTCCATCCCAAGAAAGCCGTATCTGACAAGGACCGCGTGGCGTCACTGGAATCGATCAGCAAAGCCTCGCACGAGCAGGAGCCTCCACCCACGGTCACCGGGGTGTTTGGTGCTTACACCAGCAACGAGACCGCCGCAGCAGGTGCAGGTCATATGAATAGCTTTAAAGATGACCATATCCGCTTTACCGCAGTGGCAGCCTGGGCCAACGTAAATTCAACATTTTACATTCAGGACGCTCCATTTAAGTTCAACCTGGAGGGTGTTCTGGCCTACCAGGAAACCCGCTTCAGGATTGGTGACAGTCGTTGGTTCTGGGGTATTGGTCTGTCATACCTCAGCGCCGACACCGCATTCAGGGTGGAGTTACCAGACGAAAAACCCATCAAACTATTTCCCAACGACCTGAAAAACGTCGGACTGTCCGGCAAGCTGGCATGGGACAGCCGGGACAACACCTCGATGCCCAATTCGGGTCAGTTGGTTGATCTGGCCATCTGGCGTTATGACAACGCTATCGGCGGTGATTATGATTATTGGAATGCAAAGCTGAAACTGAACTCATTTCATCCCTTGTTTGAGAAGTTTGTGCTGGGGTGGCGACTGGAGTATCAGGCCACCAGTGGCGATGCTCCTTTTTTCGCCTACCCGTATGTCAACCTTCGCGGGATACCGGCATTACGTTACCAGGGTGACCGTGTCGGCGTTGCGGAGATTGAAGGTCGCTACAACTTTACACCTAAATGGGCCATGATCGGTTTTGCCGGTTCAGGTAAGGTAAACAGTGACCTCCCCATTTTCGATACGGAACAGAGCATTTATAGCTATGGTGTGGGTGCGCGTTACAAGATATTTGATGTTCAGAATGTCTGGATAGGCATTGATATCGCCAAGGGGCCGGAAGAATATAACTGGTACATCCAGGTGGGGCAGGCCTGGTAATTGTTTCCCGGTTGATGCTGCCATCTGACATCGCGCTTTGAGGAGGCAGGAAAAATGTTTAAATTCTTAAAAAATGCGCTAGTTCGTGGCCTGGTTGTACTGATCCCGTTGGTACTGGTCTACCTCACCATACGTGAGCTGTTTGAAGCCATGGTTTCCCTGGCAACACCGATTGCTGACCTCGTTCCATTCAACTGGATCCGGGAAAACGATCCTGTGAATGTGATCGCCCTTTTATTGATTATCCTGGTGGCACTGATACTCGGCCTGGTCTGGTCGGCCGGACCGACACGCCGCGCCGCCGAGTGGGTGGAAACTCGAAGCCTGAACCACTTGCCGATGTACAAGATCATGAAAAGCCTGGTCGGTGCATTCCTGAACCTGGAGGACGAGGAATCTTTCAAGCCGGCATGCTGGCGTCACGAAGACGGTTCGCTGGAACCTGTCTTTGTCATCGGAGAACATGGTCAGGATATGCTCGTGGTCATGCAGCCGTGGACACCTACACCTTTTGCAGGCTCCGTTCGGGTGGTGCCGCGTACCCAGGTAGACCTGGTGCCGGTTACACTAGACGAATACTCTCTGGCTTTAACACATTTCGGTCTTGGGCTATCCGAGGCTTTGCAAAAACGCGAGTCTGATCGATAGGTATGAGTCATCTTTGGTAACTCCACAATGCCTCTGGCAGCCATAATTTTTGTACCCTTTGCAGCCACCGGTATCGTAAAGCCCGGGCAGATCATCGGGATAGGAACGACAGACGATGTCTCGTAAATGTAATGGTGCAATATTCTGGGATCAGGCATAATTAATTGCTTGCGCTTGCATATTTATAAATATTAGGAGGACAACGTGAAATCAAGAACATTTAAATTACTTGCATTGTTGATGCTACTGCCCCTGCAGTCGGCACTGGCGGCCGACAAACCCAACTTCCTGATTATCTGGGGTGATGATATTGGCCAGTTCAATGTCAGTTACATCAACAATGGCATGATGGGATATAAAACACCAAACATAGACAGAATCGCCAATGAAGGCGCTGTTTTCACAGACTGGTATGGTCAGCAAAGCTGCACCGCTGGTCGTGCCGCCTTTATTACAGGCCAGTCACCCATGCGAACCGGTCTCACAAAGGTTGGATTGCCCGGGGCACCCGAGGGCATGAAAGTGGAAGACCCGACCATCGCCGGTCTGCTTAAACCACTTGGCTACACATCAGGTCAATTCGGCAAGAACCACCTGGGTGACCGCGATGAGATGTTACCGACCAATCACGGCTTCGATGAGTTCTTCGGGAACCTTTATCATTTGAACGCCGAGCAGGAACCGGAACATCCCGACTACCCGAAAGACCCTGAGTTCAAAAAGAAATTCGGCCCACGTGGCGTAATACATTCTTATGCTGATGGCAGAATCGAAGATACCGGACCGTTGACAATCAAGCGCATGGAAACAGTCGACGACGAAACCACAGCTGCAGCGCTGGACTTCATGGACCGGGCCGTCAAGGCTGATAAACCTTTCTTTGTCTGGTGGAACAGCACGCGTATGCATATCTGGACTCATCTGAAACCTGAGTCTGATGGTAAGACAGGTCTTGGCATTTATGCCGATGGTATGGTTGAGCATGATGGCCATGTTGGCCAGTTACTCGACAAGCTCAAGGAACTTGGGGTTGAAGACAACACCATCGTCATGTACTCCACGGATAATGGTGCAGAAGTGTTCAGCTGGCCCGACGGCGGCACAACGATGTTCCGCAATGAGAAGGCCACCCAATGGGAAGGTGGCTTCCGTGTTCCGACCGCTATCAAATGGCCGGGAACGATTAAACCCGGAACCGTCGTCAACGATATTGGCGCACACGAAGATATGCTCAGCACAATGCTCGCGGCAGCGGGTGATCCCGACGTGAAAGAAGATCTGCTGAAGGGCAAGAAAGCCATGGGCAGGAACTACAAGGTTCATTTGGATGGTTATGACCTGGGGCCCGCATTTCGAGGTGAAGCCGAGTGGCCACGTAAAGAGTTTCTGTACTGGACTGACGACGGCAATGTTGCAGCCCTGCGTTACAACAACTGGAAAATTACTTTCCTGGTACAGGATGCCCATGGATATCATGTTTGGCAAAACCCGTTCACTGCGCTGCGCGCACCGATGCTCGCCAATTTGCGTATGGACCCGTTCGAACGCGCCCATGATGAATCTATTGGCTACCCGCGATGGTGGGTGGACCATATGTTCGTTTTTGCGCCCGCAGGTGCTTATGTTGGCCAATGGCTACAGAGCTTTAAAGATTTTCCACCACGACAGAAGCCTGGTAGCTTCAATCTTGATAATGTGATGGAGGCAATAGCCAAGGGTGCTGGCGATAAATAGCTGTTGATCATTCGATTTATGATCTGAAACGGAGCTGGTGGTATTGTGTACCGCCAGCTCTAAAATATCCTGCTCTACTTTATCCACCTCATCGACCAGCTAAGCAGCAGGTTATCCGAGTCCCTTCCCACATCGTTTTGAGTGCGCCCTGAAAGCCAGGTCAACTTGACACTCTGGGTTTTGCCAATGGGAAACCCGAAACTTGCGGCCCATAGCCAGTTATCGACCTCAAACGCTGTTTTTTGATCTTCAATATATACGCGCCCACCCGCGCCGTAAGCGGTGCCCAGAGAAATCCACAGACCGGGCCTGAAGTCATAAGTCACATGCGCCTGAGCCGCATACATCGTTTTCTGTTCGAACAGGGCATTGTCAACAAAATTCTTGTTGTCGCTGAATAAGAACACGGATCCGGTGAGTTCAAATGCCCAGGGACCACGACTATGAACCACTCCTATCTGTGGCCGTACAGTCCAACGATTGGCGCTGATGTTAATCAGTTCATCTTCATAATACTGTCCCAGGGGAGCCGACACCGCGAGCGAGGCACCCACCACGGTATTATTTTCATGTTCTGCATGAAACTGGGTATATTCAGCGCCTTTAAGGGCAGGGGCGCCGTACAGGTTGACCGACAATCGCAATCGTGGGTCAGCGAAACCATGACGCTTTACGATTTCAAACTTATTATCAACATCGCCTTCCCAACGGCCTGATACATAAGGCAGCAAGAAACTGACCCGGGCCGATTTTCCTGCCATATCAAAGGTGTAGATGGCACTGATGCCGAAGCTGTTGATTTCGGCACTGGTGTCCGTAATTTTCCAGAAGGGACTGAAATATACAAACGAATCTGTGTAAGCGTAGCCGACACCGACGATGGTCATACCACTGGGCAAATGACTCCAACGACGGGGCTCCAAATCTTGTGCATTAACCTGACCCGGTAACGCGAGTGTAATCAATAGCAACACCACCGGCAGAGTTTTGAGCATTCGAAGCGGGCTGCCCATGTTCAGTCGGGTCTACCTTCAATTAGCAAACGTGTAGGAGGCCGAAATCCGGAAAATGTTTTTGGCTGCAGCTCCCGGCCAGTCTTTGTAAACCACATTAGTGCGGTACTCACCGTACATATTCCAGGTACCGCCTTTTCTGTCCTTGATGGTTTTTCCAAGACGTATTCCAAGTGGTACCAACCACTCATTTTTCTGCCAATTATATGCGATGGCTGATTCACCATTGCTGAGATACCAGCCATCACTGAGCTGATAGACAGCGATAGGCTGTAAGGCAAACGGTGAAGCCAGTACTTTGTTGCTGTTCGGATCTGTCTTACCCCACACCTGGCGAATCAAAACTCCCCACATCAAACGACCTTCGAAGCTATTCTCAAGAGCGACCCCGGCAAAACCATAGCGCCAGACATTTGCTCCAAATTGCTTATCATCAGCCGGGAGGTTTAATGCAGGCCCGATGCCAATCTTGCCGGTTGCCCAGGTTTTAGGGATAAACAGGGAAATGAACTCTGCATTGCCGGAGCCACTGGTACCACCGGGGGCCTCAACATTGGCAAAGGAGAATCGGTTAATAATGGGCCATGGAGAGCCGAGTGTACCGGCAGGCAGCGGCATCACGATTCTCGAGTTGAAGTTATTGTCATTGCCTGGAGGCCGGGTTACCCCCGGTGAAATCTCGTCTTCATGCCAATCAAAAAACTCCCAGCCAAACGATACCGAGATAGCCGCCGCCGTCGGGTCGTTGGTATTGACCTCTTCGGTTATGTCGGATATTTCCTCCGAACCCTGCGGTGTCCGGTTGGTTGTCACTTCGGCCGACTGAGCCACTGAACCGGTCTGTTCAGCCATTGCATTTACTGTTACCGGCAAAACCATCACCAGGCAAAGCATCATCACGATGCGTCCAAATGAACGGGTCAACCTCAATAGTCGTGTTGAATTCATACTATTCACTTACCCCTCAACAAAATCATCAACTGACTTCCTGTGCATTGTATTACGCTGAACCAGACTGCCACACAATTAAACGGTATTTGTGACTTGTATATACACTTTCTCTTTCTGCACCAACGTGTGGATACGTATGGGTCTCCAGTCGCCTGAAAGTCCGGGACTTACAACCCTGGAGGAACACTCCAGGGAACAAACTCAATATCATTGGTATCCACCGGTGTCGAGGTAACCCACATCACCAGCCTGTAACCATCGGTGAAATAGGGGTCACCGGTGAAATTACCTCTGGGTTCATCAATAGGTGCCGGAATGGCGCCTTCGACATAGGCGAACTTTGCTAGTGCCTGGGAATACGCCATGTCCTCAAGCAAAAACTCGCGGGTCTCGTCCGTGTCGGGGTCAATCTTGTGCGTGGTGATCGTTTTTTTTGTAAAACGCACACCGATATCCCGGCTAATCTGTCCCATCCACACCGGCACTCCCTTGAATGTGACCGGCGACATCCACAGACGCAGATGGTTTCGCTCGTGGATATTATCGCGCGCCTTCTGAAAAGCGACATCCTGAGGCCGCCCGAATACATACAGACCGCTGACCGGCGAATAGCGGTATTCACCACCGCTGATGAAGGACTGCATGGTTTTCCATGATGTGCTTCCGGTGATGGTCTCCGTTTCATCCCAACCGGCTCTAATAAAAGCGGTGTAAACGTCGTCAGGTGTTCCTATAACCACCAGGTTGACAGGGTCTCCATCACCCTTTGCCGTTTTATTTGTTGTACAACAGGTTTGCGCTGCAAGGTAGGTCCTGACGGCCGTGTCATCAAGATCCCGTATTTCATCTGCTGCATACAGGTTATTCCAGTCCACATTGTAATGATCGATATGCAGACCCGGCACTTGAATGAAAAATGTAAATGTTGTCAGTAAGCCCGTACTAACTATATCCACATTAAAGGCCTTGGTTCCTTCATCCAACGCGCTGAATATAAAACCTCTCCTGGTCTCGCCCGGTTGAACTCGTGTTTCGAGGCTTTGATTGAAAAACAGGGCATCTATTGATGGAGAAGAATTACCACCTGGCAGCAGTTTCAAATCGAGGTTGGCAACCTCGATTGGTGAAAAATAGCCCGGGTCAAGCCCGGCTGGTAAAACACTAACATTTCCTTGACTGGAGTTGGTGATTTCCAGCCAAACGGGCTGAACCCCATACTTGTATAGGTCACTTTTGAAGATCGCCCTGGTTTCTTTCCTGTCAGGTACAGCGGCAGTCACGCTGATGCCATCTTCTACCTGGGTTTGTGCACGGGCGCGGTAGTCACCCGCGTTATCCGGTGTGACCGGCGGGGGCGATGCGCATGCATTAAGTAGCAGGAGACCTGCCACCAGGATGATTATCCTAAGGCCCGTCTGTTTCATTCCGCGGCTGCCTCGTCCCAGTATGTTTGCGTGGTGTCGAGCAATGAATAGGGCTCACCTGAGAACCACAGGACAGCGCGAAACCCGTCGGTAAAGAACGGATTGCCATTGAAATCGGAACCGGGCTGATCAAAGGAAACCGATTCTCCGGTTTGTGACCAGGCATATGATTGCAGACCCTGTGAATACCAGATGTTCTGTAGCAGGAAACCACGGGCATCATCAACATCGGGGTCAAGGTGCGCACCGTAAAACACTTGTTCGATGTAACTGCGCTGACCGACGAAATTGTTGACCTGGGCCAGCCAAACCTCCTCACCTTCCACACGCATGGGTGAAAGCCATAACCTTATCTCGTTGCGGTCCTCACTTTTGTTACGTTGAATTCTGAAAACGGCATCCGGTTTTCGGCCATACATGTAATAGCCTGCGCGCCCTGAAGCGGCTTTGCCCGAAGTGGCGACAGTTGACTCATACCAACCACCACGGAGCAGCGCGCGTAACAAATCCAGGCCATTGGCAACAATCACAACATTAACAGGTAATCCGTTGGGTTTACCTCTGTCATCCATGGAGTTTTGGGGTACATCCTTCAGAGCGGCACGAAACTCCCCGATACCAAGGTTACGGATTTCATCCCCGGTATATAGCTGATCAAAATCGACTTCCGCATGATCCGGCAGGAAGCCCGGAACCTGGATAAAGAAAGCAAAATTCTGTCTGCTTTCCGCGCCGAACAGGTCAACATTGAAACTCTTGGTTCCCGGGTGTAAGTGGGTAAAAACAAAGCCCGAAGTTGTTTCACCGGGCTGAACAAAACGGGTGATGGCGGAACCATGGAAGCGCTCGTCCATGGCGGCTCGTGCCTCCCTGGAAAAACCACTCCTTGAAGTGTATGAGACCTCAAGCGGTGAGAAATAATCCGGATCGACACTCACCAGTGCAAAACGAACTCTCTCGTCACCCCGGTTGGTAATCTCCAGCCAAACCGGCTGGATACCACGACTATAAAGTGGAACATCAAATAGTGCTTTAGACTCCTCTGCTCCTGGCACCGCTGCCTTTACTGTCAAGGGCTCGAAAGTCTGCACCTTGGCTCTTTGTCGCAATGAATCGACATTTAACGGTGCTGGTTTGTAAGAGGCTGTGCTGCAGGAGGCCAGTATCAAGAGGACTGCAACTACGAGGACGCATAGCTTACCAATTCTGTTAGGAAACATTAGACACCTCCTTTCATCTTAGGAGTATATGCCTGACGCGTATCAAAATCACGTATAACCCCGGATCACGTATAACCACGTTCTTTTTATGATAATTACGGAGACGGGATCATGGATCCCTATTCATAACGCAAGGCATCTATGGGGTTCAGTTGCGCAGCCTTGGCAGCGGGTACGATACCGAAAATAATACCCACTGCGGCACAAAAACCAAAACTCAGCATCACCGCCCAGAGCGGTACATGGGCAGCAGGAAAGCCCGGTAGCAAAGCTGCCACCAGTGCGCCCAGCCCATAACCGATGGCGACACCCAACAAGCCTCCAATCATGGTTAATGCCAGTGCCTCGATCAGGAACTGCAGCAGGATATCCTGCCGGGTCGCCCCCAGCGCCTTGAGGATACCGATTTCGCGGGTTCTTTCGGTCACCGATACCAGCATGATGTTCATGATGCCGATACCACCGACCAATAATGATATGCCGACGATACCGGCAGATACGGCAGTCACCATGTTGATGACCGTGTTGAAAGATTCGGTTAATTGTTCGGCGGTCTGCACCCTGAAATCGTCCGGATCTCCGGATTTAAGCCCATGCTCCTGACGCAATACACGCCGCACCCGCTCTTTGACTTCATCCTGCCGGTTCATATCATCGACCAGTAACTGGATCTGGATATCGAGATCTCGTGATGCACCCATGATACGTTTGGCGGTGCCATAGGGCAGCAGAACGAAATTGTCCTGCGAAAAGCCAAAAAGCTCCCCACGCTCTTCCATCACCCCCACGATCTTGCACCACTCGTTACCCACCCTAAAATACTTGCCAATGGGGTCACCGGGTATCTCGAGATCCTCGATCACATCAACACCAACCGCACAGACAAGTCGCCGCCGCTCATCATCGTCGGAGGTAAAAAAACGGCCCTGCTGAGGATAAACACTGTTGACATCAAGGTAGCTGGGGCCAATTCCTACCACACGTGAAAATGACACCTGTGAGCGGTAACTGATGGCGCCCTGCTGTCCTGTCTGAGTGAACAGTACAGGTGTGATATCGGAAATCCCGTCAACACGGTTGGAGATCAGTTGCAGGTCACTATCCCTGAGCTTGGCCAACCGCCCCTGTATCTGTTTTTTAAAGGGAGTATATGAACGGATCGTCAATGAATTACCGCCCAGCCCAGCGAACTGTGCATTGATGGTGTACGAGAGCCCCTGCACGATTGAGACAACCGCAATCACTGAAGTGACGCCGATGATGATCCCCAGCGAGGTCAGCAAAGAACGAAAGCCATGTGCACGGATTGACTCCAGTGCGGAACGGAAGCTTTCGAAGAGTGCGAACATCAGGCTGCCACCATCTGCTTGCGCTCGTCCGACTCGACCTTACCATCAGTCAGTTTGATGACCCTGTCGCAATGCGCAGCGATATCGGGTTCATGGGTCACCATAATGATGGTCTGGCCCTTTTGATGCAGTTGATCAATCAGAGTCATAATCTCCTGGCTGGTCTTGCTATCCAGGTTGCCGGTGGGTTCATCGGCCAGCAGTATGGCGGGATTACCAATCAATGCACGCGCGATGGCAACCCGCTGACGCTGACCACCTGACATCTGGTTGGGCCGGGATTCCAAGCGATCACCAAGACCTACGTTGGTCAATGCTTCACTGGCGAGGCGTTTACGCTCGGAACGCGGGATACCACGATACACCAGTGGCTGCATTACATTTTTCAATGCCGATGCACGCGACAAAAGGTTAAAGCTCTGGAAAACGAATCCGATTTCCCGGTTACGGGCTTTTGCCAGTTCAGCTTCACTCATTTCACCAACATTCGTGCCATTGAGCAGGTAGTCACCTTTCGTGGCCCGGTCCAGGCAGCCGATAATATTCATCATCGTCGACTTACCTGAACCCGAGGCACCAATGATCGCGACATATTCATTACGTGAAATATCCAGGTCAACGCCATCCAGTGCATTGAGGATCTGGTCACCCATCTCGTAAGTCCGGTATATGTTCTTGAATTGGATAACCGGCGCTTCTCTGTCACCTCGGTGCATTGGCCCGAATTTTTCACCAGTATCCCGATTCATTAATCACCGATTTCCACGGTTACACCATTATCGTCTTCAGGCTCTTCGGGCTCTTTTTCCTCAACAGCATCACCATCATTCAAATCTCTCAATACCCTGAATGGGCCGGATATGACCGTCTCACCCTGCTCGAGGCCTTCGATGACTTCCTGGTCACTGTCGCTGGAGATACCTACCTTCACATCCTTGCGGACGGCCTTCCCGTCCTCCATGACAAACACATAGGTCTGCTCTTCCTTATCCTTTGCTTTTTTGTCCTTATCCAGGTCTTCGTCGTAGAGCACGGCCTGCACCGGCACTGCCAGTGTTTCTTCGCTACTCTGGGTATAAATGTCAGCACGCACACTCATCCCGGGGCGGATGATCAGGGCATCCTGTTCATCCAGGAGGATTTTCACAAGGAAAGACAGGCTTGCCTGGCCGGGAGTCTGGCGTGCAACGGATGCTATCGACTGAATGGTCCCGGAAAGCGGTGAATCCGGATAGGCTGCGGTGAAAATATCAGCGCCCTGACCTACGCGAACCTGCGCGATGTCGGCCTCATCGACCTGTACCTCGGTCAATGTTTCGGATGGATCTGCGATAACCATCATCGTGGAACCTGGAATATTTGTGGTTCCGGCAATGACCGTTTCACCCACCTTGAGGTCGAGTTGGATCACAACACCATCAATCGGAGACCGGATACGTGTCTTACTGAGCAGATCTTCAGACTGGTCCAGCGCGGCGCGAGCCTGTGTCAGGGATTCTTGCAATGACCGGAGGTCAACCCTGCTGAGAGCTAATTCGCTTTCGAGTGCCTCATAACTGTCCTCGTCCACCAGGTTTTTCGCAAACATCGACTTCTGACGTTCAAAACGGTCTGCCAGGGTTTTGATTAATAGACGCTGACGTTCAATCGCAATTTGCTGGATACGCACCCTCGCTTCAGCCTGATCAACCTGAGCCTGGTAGGTCTTTGGGTCCAGGGTAATGACCATGTCCCCTTTTTTTACCCGGTCCGCTTCCTCGACATGCAGTTGGGTAACCTGGCCGATGACCTCGGAGCGCAACTGGACCTGCTCACGGTAGGCAAGTGTGCCGGAAGCCAGGATCGAACTCTTAATCAACTTGAGCTCAACCGTTTTAACCTCAATCTGTTTGGCATCTGTGCCACGGGTGAGTTTCGATACAATCGGCAATCCAACCAGCAGTGCGGCCAGCACGGTAAAAATCAGGATTTTTTTCATTTATCAGACGCCGCTAAATCATCGCCAGCCAGACACCAAATATCATTGCCCAGGGAAGCACTGCGATAACGGTTGATTTCACCAGGTCGGCACCGGTCCAGCGGGCGTACCCGATACTCATCAGGAAAAACGTCCAGAAATTGATCAGGGTCAGCGAAGAGGCCCAGGTAAACATGGGCTCACCGGGACTCGCGTGAACCAACAGGGAGTTCAACGACAGGACTTGCAGATCCTGCGTAACCATCTGGTTCGAATCCGCCATGAAAATTGCGGCAAAACCTGCCAGGGCACCGAAAACACCCACAAAAGCCGTCCAGACACTGAAAGAAAACCACTGGCTAAAACCGATATCCGCACCCGTAATGAGCTTATTGGCCAGGTGCAGGTAAGACGCCTGAATGGTGTAGATGATAAAAGACACAATCACGATGGCAATGACTGTCGTCCACATACTTCTCCCGGGTTCCATGAACTGCCTGATAGCATCGGCACTTTCAGCACGCCGTTCGGCAGGTACCTGGCGAATGGTTTCTTCAACCAGCCATGGAAAATCCACCCAACTGTAGTAATAAACAAACAGACCGGACGCCAGCAACATGGTGATCAGCAAAGGCCACCATAACCAAGAGGTATGTGACTTGATCTCATCCAGGGCCTTGCCCGGTGAGGCGACGATATCAACCATCGCATTGAACACAGAATAGGAATTATCCGTCATGTCGTCTCTCCCTTTTGAACTGCGGCCGGGATGGTTTGCACCCATCGGGCCGATTGTTATTGACCGAGGCTTATTATCTGCTCTTTTATCAGCCTGTAACAGGGTCAAAAGTAGTGATGCTTAGACATCACTGATGTTGGTGCGGTAGTTCTTCTCTATTTTTATGGTCAATTGAGCAGACCTCATTTACAGTTGGCCTTCCGGCAAAACTCGAGACAGGAAAGCTTTAAACCTCAGCCATGCACTCGTTTGGGGCTCCGTTGTTTCAACAACCTCTTCACCGTCAACCAGCGCGGTCCAGCGCAGCTTTCCTTTCTCGTTTTCTGTCACGCGATAGGCAAATGAAGGCAATGCCGTTAAAAGCCGGTCAGTGAGTCCTCCGGCCAATTCAGCATTATCAATAAACACCCCGGCCTCGGTATTAATATCAATGGACCGCGGATCAAGGTTGAGCGAACCCACAAGGGTGTAACGGCGATCTATAAAGGCGGCCTTGGTATGTAAAGTCAGCGAATCATAAGCAGTTTTTGCGTCCGACTCCGGCGTTTTCGACGCATCTACCCTGACCTCGTATAACTCGACTCCTGCAGAAATCATGTCACGGCGATAGCGGGCGTATGCACTATGCACCGGCACATGGTTATTGGACGCCAGCGAATTGGTGATAATAACGACCCTGACACCCTTGTTGGTAATACTCCGCCAGAATTCCACCCCGTTTTTTCCGGGAATAAAATAGGGTGTAATAATCACTACTTCAGATTCAGCCTCATCAACGGATGAGGCAAGCGCGGTTAGCAGAATTTTCTGGTCAGCCGAGACCTTGTTTAACAACTTGTCAGGATCATCGGTGACAACCCGGCTATCGGCCGGAAAAAGAGAAACCTGGTCTTCCACGATGTTGCGCATCAACTCCGATTCCAGAGCCCTTCCATAAATTGACTGTCCGGCTTCGACAGCAGCCTGGTCCACATTGGCGCGTGCTGTTGCGAGATCCGGGAGCTTCTTGTTCGTTTCAAAGGCTTCCATGGGCACTGCCAGTTTGTGATTCCAGAATCGATCAAACATGATGGAAATCTCAGCGGCAACCGGCCCTATTGCCAACATGTCAAAATCAACGAACTCAGTATCCGTCAGTAATTCGAAGTACTCGTCGGCAATGTTTCGGCCACCAACGATGCTGACCTGGTTATCAACGGTGAAGGACTTGTTATGCATACGCCGGTTGGCGAGTTTGAAATGCCCCAGGTAATTGAGATGGTAAACACCATCCCTGCCAATCGGATTGAAAAGCCGCAGTTCGATATTCGGATGCTTGTTTAGCACCACAAATGCATCATCGTTGACTGTCGTAAATATATCGTCGAGTAATAATCTCACCCGGACACCACGATCAGCCGCCTCAAGAAGCTTCCTTGCAAAAAGGCGACCGGCCGAGTCGGGTTTCATTAAAAAATACTGTGCATCAATCGAGCGTTCTGCCCGGTCAATCAGGGCAAGCCTGGCACCAAGGGCATCGAGGCCATTAATCACAGGATAAAACCCGGATTTCCCCGGGTGGACTCCGGTCCACTCGGCAACCTCTTTGCCGAGGTAGGTATTACCGGTATCCGTTTCTGCTTCGCTGTAATCCCGGGGAAAATCAAGCGGGGCGGTCGCACAGCCTGCGATAAAAAGAACCAGCGTGAGTGCCGTAAGTGACCTGGAAAAAAGATTCTTCACCGAACCGGCCAAATACACCCGCGAAAGATCAAGGCTGTGGATTAACACACCAATACCGCCTGAAGGTTATCCGTCATGGGCTTTATGTGAATGTTGTTTAATTTCATCCAACTGACTTTTAATACGGTCGTCATGCGCCAATAAATAGCTCATTATCGACAACATGGCTCCGGCGGATACACCAAACATCAACACACCGACACTGGATTCAATCGCACCCATAAGCCGCCATTGTTCACTCATGACAATGTCGCCATAACCCAGCGAGGCGAAATTGACCATGGAGTGATAATAGGCGGTCTGAAAATCACCGAACTCACCCACGAACACAAACAGGAACGCCCAGATTGCCACCTGGGCCAGGTGCCCGATAAAGAGTATCACCATGATCATACTGATGACGTAGGTAGTCCTACGTTTGACATTAGCTTTCTTGCTCGCTCTGGACACGATTTTGAACAGGTACTGGAGAATATATACTATCGCAAAAATCTGGATACCCATCGAAACGATGACCGTGGCACAACCTAGCAGTAATGGCATGAACATGACGACTCCCCGATGCTCGTAGAACGATAGCGTAGAAAACAAGAATACTACACCATCAATCACTGTGGCCGCAGGCACCACTCAAAAAGACCTCTCATGCGGCCGGTAAAACAGTATTGAACCACTGTTTGAGGCCAGTGTGATCAGTAAACAAAATATAGTCCACTTCAACCATTATTCCGATGATGCTCAAAACCGCGCCACAGCGTTGCTCTGGCTTTCTTCACGGTGCTATAATGCCCCGCTAAATAGCGACAAGCCGGATTACCGCTTTCTGCTACTGAATTGAACACATATTTCCCCGGTTGGAACGTAAATTTGAGAGCGGACCGTTATCCATGGCAAGCAGCACTGAAAACCTAACCACAGGCGAATACATCGGGCATCATTTGCAGAATCTGACATATGGTCAGCATGCAGATGGCACATGGGGTATTGCCCATTCTGCGGCAGAAGCGACAGCGATGGGCTTCTGGGCTTTCAATGTGGACACAATGTTCTGGGCCCTCATTCTCGGTATTGGTTTCTACATGATGTTCAGAAGTGTGGCCAAAAAGGCCAACTCCGGTGTCCCTACCCGCTTCCAGGCTCTCGTTGAGATCATCGTTGAGTTCGTCGACACCAGTGTGCGTGAATCCTTTCACGGCACCAGTAAATTTATTGCACCATTGGCTCTGACCCTGTTTGTCTGGATTTTCTTCATGAATTTCATGGACCTGATCCCGGTTGACTGGCTGCCGTGGGTTGCAACCCAGGTCGGTGTTCCTTACCAGAAGGTGGTTCCAACCACCGATATCAATGCTACGATGAGCATGGCACTGACGGTATTTATTCTTATTCTGTTTTTTACGATCAAGGTGAAGGGTGTCGGCGGGTTCATTGCTGAATTGACCGGACAGCCATTTGCTTCAAAGGGCCCGGTTGGAAAAGCCGTGTTCTTTATACCCAACCTGCTCCTGGAAACGGTAGCATTGCTCGCCAAGCCCGTATCACTTGGTTTGCGACTGTTCGGCAACATGTACGCCGGTGAGCTGATCTTCATTTTGATCGCAGTTGTTTTCACTGCTGGCTCCGGCATTATTGCAGGCGGCCTGAGTTCGATTTTCGGTGAACATATTCCAGCATGGTTCTGGATCATAGCCACAGCCAGCGTATTCGCCACATTGTGGTTGAACATGAAAGGCACGCTTGATAACAAGAAGACACTCTGGTTATTAGCGATTGAAATGCTGCTGGTAGGCGGCCTGGCATTTCTGGGTGGTCAGTTAATGCATTTCATGTGGGCTGCTTTTCACCTGATTATCGTCACACTGCAGGCATTTATATTTATGATGCTGACCATTGTGTATCTGAGCATGGCTCACGAGCACCATTGATGAATTGAGTTTTGTTTTTTGTTTTAGTCGTTTTATTTTTTTAGGCAATCAATCTCTTGGAAAGGGAGTTATAGATGGAAATTGTAATTGGTATGACCGCAATCGCCGTGGCGCTGCTTATTGGTTTGGGCGCATTAGGTGTTGGTATCGGTGTAGGTATTCTGGGCGGTCGCCTGTTGGAAGGTTCTGCACGTCAGCCTGAACTGGCTCCGATGTTGCAAGGTAAGTTCTTTCTGGCCATTGGCCTGTTGGACGCTGTTGCGATGATCGGTGTGGGTATTGCGTTGTTCTTCACGTTCGCAAACCCGTTTGTGGGTCAACTGCAAACTGCCCTGGGCGGGTAATCAGCCAGCTCACGTGAGCCTGCCCGGTTTTCCGGGCAGTTAAACTGAACCATCTGAACGAGGTAAGGCATGAACATCAATGCCACTTTAATTTTGCAGTCAATCGCGATGATGATTTTCGTGTGGTTCTGCATGAAATTTATCTGGCCGCCTTTGCTGAAGGCCATGGACGAGCGCCGTGAAAAGGTTGCTGACGGTCTGGCCGCTTCTGATCTGGCCGAAAAAGAGCTGGAAGCTGCGAAGCTGACGGCTGACGAGCAAATCACTGAAGCACGCAGTAAAGCAGGTGAGATCGTGGATCAAGCCAACCAGCGTCACAGTCAGATCCTGGATCAGGCTAAAGAGGATGCCGGTAGCGAACGTCAGCGACAAGTATCAGCAGCAGAAGCGGATATAGCGCTTGCAACCAACCAGGCACGTGAGGAATTACGCGCTTCGGTTGCTAGTCTCGCAGTACTTGGTGCGTCCAAAATACTGGAAAAGGAAGTTGATGCGCAAGCGCATAAAGAACTTCTCGACAAGCTGATCGCCGAGATCTGACTATGAGCAGCACGACCACCCTGGCCCGCCCTTACGCAAAAGCCGCATTCGAGCTGGCTGGAGCTGATAACGCAACGGGCCGTTGGAATGAAATGCTCACCCTGGCCAGCGCCCTGGTCACGGAAGAGACCATGGCCAACCTATTGCAGAGTCCGCAGCTGACTGGCCAACAGGTCGTACAGATTCTGTCCGAAACCGGTGGCGAAGCATTTGACGCCAGGTTCAGGGATTTTCTGACGGTTTTATCAGAAAACAAGCGGTTTTCCCTGTTACCGGAAATCACAGAGCTTTATCAGCGACTACGCGAAGAGGCCGACAAGCTTCTTCGTGTCAAAGTCATTTCAGCGTTTGAGCTTGATGAAGATCAGGCAACACGTCTTAAAGACGCTTTGGCCAGACGCTTTGAACGTGAAATTTTGCTGGAAAGCGAAGTGGATAAAAGCGTGATTGGCGGAGCAGTGGTTTACGCCGACGGCCAGGTCATCGACGGATCACTTAAAGACAGGCTGGCAAAGCTGTCAAATAGCCTTATTAACTGAATTAGTAAAAACACAACGGTCACTGAAAGCAGTGACGCTATGGGAAAAAGACGATGCAGACGACATTGAATCCATCTGAAATCAGCGATTTGATCAAAAAACGTGTTGAAGAGCTGAATATTTCGGCCGAAACACGTAATGAAGGCACTGTGGTCAGTGTTTCCGATGGTATAGCCCGGCTTCACGGTCTCGAAGACGCCATGCAGGGCGAAATGATCGAGTTTCCCAATAATACATTTGGGTTGGCTCTTAACCTCGAGCGCGATTCCGTTGGTACGGTAATACTGGGTGACTACGAGCACATCACTGAAGGTGACACGGTCAAATGTACCGGCCGTATTCTCGAAGTGCCTCACGGCCCTGGTCTTCTTGGACGTGTCGTTGACGCACTGGGCAACCCGATCGACGGTCAGGGTCCAATCGAAAATAACGGCTTCGCCCCTATCGAAAAGGTTGCACCCGGTGTTATTTGGCGTAAGTCTGTAGATCAGCCGGTACAAACCGGTCTGAAATCCATCGACGCCATGGTTCCTATCGGTCGTGGTCAGCGTGAACTGATCATTGGCGATCGCCAGATTGGTAAGACCGCTATTGCGATCGACACCATTATTAACCAGGTTGCTTCAGGCATTAAATGTGTTTACGTTGCAATCGGTCAGAAACAGTCCACCGTTGCTAACGTTGTAGCCAAGCTTGAAGAACATGGCGCTATGGAGCACACCATCGTGGTGAATGCTTCGGCGTCCGAATCTGCTGCGATGCAGTACATTGCACCGTATTCCGGTTGCACCATGGGTGAATATTTCCGTGATCGTGGCGAAGATGCCCTGATCATTTATGATGATTTGACCAAGCAGGCCTGGGCCTATCGCCAGGTATCGCTGCTGCTGCGTCGTCCGCCGGGCCGTGAAGCCTACCCAGGCGACGTTTTCTACCTGCATTCCCGTTTGCTGGAACGTGCTGCCCGGGTAAATGAAGAATATGTAGAAAAATTCACCAATGGCGAAGTTAAAGGCAAGACCGGCTCGTTGACGGCGCTGCCGATCATTGAAACGCAGGCCGGTGACGTATCAGCTTTTGTACCGACCAACGTTATCTCTATTACCGATGGTCAGATCTTCCTCGAAACCGATATGTTCAACGCCGGTACACGCCCGGCGGTACACGCTGGCCTGTCCGTATCCCGTGTAGGTGGCTCGGCACAGACCAAGGTCATCAAGAAGCTGGGTGGCGGTGTTCGTCTGGCCCTGTCTCAGTATCGTGAGTTGGCGGCTTTTGCGCAATTTGCCTCCGATCTCGATGATGCGACCCGTAAACAGCTGGATCGTGGTCAACGCGTAACTGAGTTGATGAAACAACCGCAGTACAGCCCGATGTCTGTTGGCAAGATGGCGGTTTCGCTGTTTGCCGCTGACCGTGGCTTTTTTGATGATGTCGAACTGGTCAAGATCGGTGCTTGTGAAGCAGCCTTACAGGAATATATGGCCAGTTCGAAGTCTGAACTTCTGGACACACTGGACCATGGTGACTGGAACGATGAGGTCGAAGCACAGCTGATTACAGCCATGGAAGACTTCAAAGCTACCGGTTCCTGGTAAGCAGACCGGTTAAACAGTAGGAGCACGCCAAATATGGCAAGCGGCAAGGAAATTACAGGCAAAATCCAGAGCATTGGCAACACCATGAAGGTGACCTCTGCGCTGGAAAAAGTATCTGCCAGTAAAATTCGAAAATCACAGAACCTGATGAACGCAACGCGTCCTTATGTGCGCATGATGCGTCGTATCTCCGGTCATCTCAGCAAAGCCAATCCGGAAATTCGTCACCCCTTCACCATTGAGCATGACACGGTTGAGAAAGTCGGCTATATCATTGTTTCTACCGACAGGGGCCTTTGTGGCGGTCTCAACAACAACCTGTTCCGCGCAACTTTGGCAGATATGTCAAAGTGGCAGGAAAAGAATGCCGAGGTCAAGCTGGTAACGCTGGGTAAAAAAGCTGCTGCGTTTTTCAAAAACGTTAACGTCGACATCCTGGGTTCTATCTCCGGTTTGGGTGAACAACCACAGATTGAAGACCTGATCGGCGCCGTACGAATCATGCTGGAAGCTTATCGCGATGAAGAGATACAGCGTCTTTACATCGTTGCCAATGAGTTTATTAACACGATGACGCAAAACCCGGTCATCCTGCAAATGCTGCCATTACCACCCGATGACGACACGGAGTTGGGTGATATCTGGGACTATATCTACGAACCTGATGCCAAGACATTGCTGGACGAGGTTTCTGTACGGTATATCGAAGGTTTGATCTACCAGGCGGTATTGGAAAATCTCGCATCTGAACATGCAGCACGCATGTTGGCGATGAAGAATGCCACAGATAACGCAGGCGACCTGATTGATGAGCTGCAACTGGTCTATAACAAGGCCCGCCAGGCTTCCATCACGCAGGAGATATCGGAAATTGTGGGTGGTGCAGCAGCGGTTTAAACACCGGGTCCTGATGACCGGAAGCTGTGTCAGCATATTGAACAGGAATTTTTATTTATTTGTGCATAAAGCGAGACCGGATTTGTTTAGTCACGTATTTATGAACATCACCAAGAGAGTGGAGCGAGTTTTATGAGTGCTGGATCAATTGTTCAGGTAATCGGTGCCGTTGTTGACGTGGAGTTTGCACGTGATGCCATGCCAAGAGTGTTCAACGCATTGACCGTTGATAACACCGATATTACGTTGGAAGTTCAGCAACAGCTGGGTGATGGCGTTGTACGTACGATTGCATTGGGATCAACCGATGGTTTGAAACGTGGTATTTCCGTTTCCAATACCGGTGATGCTATCAAGGTGCCTGTGGGTGAGAAGACTCTCGGCCGTGTAATGGACGTACTGGGCCGGCCGATTGATGAAGCAGGGCCGATTGGTGCTGAAAAAACCATGCCTATTCACCGTAAACCACCATCGTACGAAGATCAGGCCGGCGGAAACGACGTTCTCGAAACCGGCATTAAGGTTATCGACCTGATCATGCCGATCGCCAAGGGCGGTAAAGTCGGTCTGTTCGGTGGTGCGGGTGTTGGCAAGACCGTAACACTGATGGAGCTGATCCGTAATATCGCAATCGAACACTCGGGCTTCTCGGTATTCGCCGGTGTGGGTGAGCGCACACGTGAGGGCAATGACTTTTACCACGAAATGAAAGAGTCTGACGTACTCGGGAAGGTATCACTGGTATATGGCCAGATGAACGAACCGCCGGGTAACCGTCTGCGTGTTGCTTTGACCGGTTTGACCATGGCTGAAGAATTCCGTGACCAGGGTAATGACGTTTTGATGTTCATCGACAACATCTATCGTTACACGCTGGCAGGAACGGAAGTATCCGCACTATTAGGCCGTATGCCTTCAGCGGTAGGTTACCAGCCAACACTGGCGCTGGAAATGGGCTTGCTGCAAGAGCGTATCACCACCACCAAAACCGGTTCTATCACCTCGTTCCAGGCGGTATATGTACCTGCGGATGATTTGACCGATCCGTCTCCGGCAACCACCTTTGCTCACCTTGACGCAACCCTGGTACTGAGCCGTAACATTGCAGAGCAGGGTATTTACCCCGCTGTTGATCCGCTGGATTCAACCTCACGTCTGCTCGACCCTAACCTCATCGGTCAGGAGCACTACGACGTGGCCCGTGCCGTTCAGGGCGTTTTGCAGCGCTACAAAGAACTCAAAGATATTATTGCTATCCTTGGAATGGACGAACTTTCTGAAGAAGATAAGGCAATCGTTTCACGAGCGCGCAAAGTTCAGCGCTTCTTGTCACAGCCATTCTTCGTTGCTGAAACCTTCACCGGTTCTGCCGGTAAGTACGTCACCCTGAAAGACACCATTCGCGCGTTCAAGGGTATTGTTGACGGTGACTACGATCACCTGCCAGAGCAGGCGTTCTACATGGTCGGCGGTATTGAAGAAGCCGTTGCCAAGGGCGCCGAAATGGCCAAGAAAGAGGCCGCATAAGCAGCCTCTTTCCAGGCATTCTCTTTTTATGGGGCCGGAATTATGACCAAGACCATACAATGCGATATCGTGAGTGCACACGAGGAAATATTCTCGGGTGAAGCTTCGATGGTGTTTGCCTCCGGTATTGCCGGCGAATTGGGTATTACCCCGCGCCATGCACCGCTGATCACCCAGCTAAAAGCTGGGCCAGTGCGTGTACAGCAGCCAAATGGCGAAGAAGAGTTCTTCTTTGTCAGCGGTGGCATCCTTGAGGTTCAGCCTCACATGGTAACCGTCTTAACGGATACCGCCATGCGTGGTGAAGATCTGGACGAGGCCTCAGCCAAGCATGCCAAGGCCGAAGCCGAAAGACAATTGGCTGATCGCAGTGGTGAGAAAGATATAGCGGAAGCCCAGGCCGAGTTAAGCCAGGCAGTTGCGCAACTGGCAGCATTAGAGCATTTGCGAAAGAAGCTAAAGCGCTAGAAATTTACCAAATCAGTTTTCCGGGCACATAGATCACGCATAAAACTTTGATTTATATGTCGATTCGTTTTGCCACATCAATAATGTCCCTTTCGCAATACGTGCAAACATAACGGTGCCCTTCGTCAAGTCCGAGCCTGAACTCGGTTGTGATGGGTTCATTCTGATTGGATATGCAATTCGGGTTCGAGCAGGTCAGTATGCCCCTGACAACTTCAGGCGCCTCGGCATTGAATTTTCGGACAACCTTTCCACCGACAATAATGTTAATCGTTGCGTGTGGTGAAACCAGTGCTACTAAATTTGCTTCCTCGGCAGAGAGCTCTACTCCTTCAAACTTGAGAATATCCTTCTTCCCGCCTTTCTTTGAATGACTATTAACCAGTATGCTCATGGTCTTGTCACTCGACAGATTCAACACTCTGAGCACGTCGAAAGCCATCGAGGGCAATATATGATCGATCACAGTACCGTGCTCAATTCTTTCGACTTTCATGTATTTTTGAGACACTTCAATCACCTCCTATAACCATCGAGAGTAATGCCATTCTCACCGGTACGCCGTTAAATGCCTGCTCGAAGTACTTGGCCTGCGGCATCGCATCGACCTCGGGAAGAATCTCGTTGATTCTGGGCAGGGGATGCATGACGATCATATTATCAGGTCCCCTGGAAACCAGTTCCGGGTCGATCCGGTACTTGCCGGCAACCTTCTTGTATTCGACCGGATCCGGAAAACGCTCCTTCTGAATGCGTGTGACATAGAGGATATCGGTCGAATCTATAACCGCCTCAGGAGAATGACAGGCCGTGCCAAACTGACCTGAATCCTGAAGGTGCTCCACTACTTCGCCCGGCATCTCCAAACCCTCCGGTGAAACGAGATTGATGGTATTTCCAAACTTTGAAAGCGCAAATGCCAATGAATGAACCGTTCTGCCATAACGAAGATCACCAACCAGACTGATATTCAAACCTTCCAGCCTGCCCATCTCCTGTCTGATCGTGAACAAGTCCAGTAAAGTCTGAGTGGGGTGCTGACCGGCACCATCACCCGCATTAATGATTGGTTTTGCGGAAAACTCCGTAGCCAGTTTTGCGGCCCCCTCGCGCGGATGCCGCAGTACGACCGCATCGGCATAACCACTGACCATCCTGATGGTATCGGCCAGTGTCTCACCCTTCACAACCGAGGTTGCCTCGGTTCCGGCAAAACCGATAACACCACCACCAAGGCGGTGCATGGCTGTCTCGAAAGAAAGCCGGGTGCGTGTTGATGGTTCAAAGAATATGCTGCCCAGTACCTTGCCTTTGAGACAGTCGTTGACAGCCTGCCCCCTGGCAATGTCGAGCATACCTTCGGCCCGATCGAGAACATTAATAATTTCCTCAACCGAAAGGTCGTGGACCGAGATCACATGTCGCATGATATTCCCTCAGCAAATATGCCACTTGGTGGCTGAATTTTAAATCATTTAAAGCGGTCAAAACTACAAAGTTTTCAAACTATAAACTGAAGCTGACATAGATCATCCCGTATACCCGGCTTTTGTCGCCACCGGTCCAGCCCCTCGCCTTTATTCCCCGTAGACGATGCCCCTGATATCATTTGAAATCAATGTTCCCGCTTCACCGGACATAATACCGGTTAAATCAGATAGCTTGCCAATTGCGCTTTGCATGCCGGTTTCACGGACAAACTGGCAGGCGCCGACTATTTTCGGGCCCATGGAACCCGCGACAAAATCCAACTGCTCCAATGCATCGGGATGTGCAGCCTTGATAGCCCGTTGTTGCGGAGTCCCGAAATCGGCGTAGACATTGGCCACATCGGTCAACATCACGAACATTTCGGCGTCCAGCTCCCTTGAAAGCAGGGCGCTGGCAAGATCCTTGTCAATTACAGCTTCAACGCCATACAGCTTTTGCTCCTGATCATATGCGGTGGGAATACCTCCACCGCCCGCGCATATGACTACAACGCCGTTATCCACCAGCATACGGATCACGTTCAACTCGATAATTCGTTGTGGCTGTGGTGATGGGACGACCCTGCGGAAATGCTTTCCATCCGCCGCCATGGACCAGCCCTTGGCCTTGCGTAGTTTTTCAGCCTCCAGCCGATCATAGATCGGACCCACCGGCTTGGTAGGGTTGTGAAATGCAGGATCTTCGGGATCAACCAGTACCTGCGTGAGAACCGTTACGATGTGATCCTTGAATGGAATGATATTTCCCAGTTCCTGCTCAATGATGTAGCCGATCATACCAACCGTTTCCGCACCCAGAACATCGAGGGGATAGGGGTCCACCGCGGTATAAGCCGCGTCCATCAGTGCCAGCAATCCCACTTGAGGTCCGTTACCGTGAGCGATGACCAGTTGGTGATGCTTGTGTACTTCAGCCAGTTGCATGGCCGCGACGCGAATGTTTTCACGTTGATTTTCAGCGTTTAAGCTCTGGCCTCGCTGTAATAAAGCGTTGCCACCCAGTGCCACTACGACTCTCATTGTTTTCGACCCCGCCTTTCCTCGACCATCACTGGCTACCGAGTGTTGCCACCAATAGGGCTTTAATCGAATGAACGCGATTTTCTGCCTGTTCGAACTGGATGCCGGCATCGGATTCGAAAACTTCCTCGGTAACTTCAAGCGCATCCATACCGAACTTCTCAAAGATGTCCCGGCCGACCTCGGTTTCCAGATTGTGGAAAGCGGGCAGGCAGTGCATGAAACGAACCCTGGGGTTGCCACTTGCCTTCATCAGTTTCGCATTGACCTGGTAAGGAGTGAGCAGTTCGATACGCTCTTTCCATGTTTCAGCCGACTCACCCATGGATACCCATACATCAGTATGAATAAACTGAACACCCTTGACCGCCTCATAGGGGTCTTCGGTCAGGGTCAGCGTTCCCATGTTCTTCTTCTCGAGTTGACGAGCGAACTCCAGCATCTCCTCACTCGGCCACAACTCCCTGGGTGCGGCAATACGCACATCCATACCCATCAGGCAACCGGCGATCATCAACGAGTGACCCATATTAGCGCGTGCATCACCCACGAACGCGTATTTGAAGCTGTGCCATGGTTGCGGCATAAATTCACGCATGGTCATCAGGTCGGCGCACATCTGGGTCGGATGAAATTCATCTGTCAGGCCATTGAATACGGGAACACCTGCATACTCTGCCAATTCCTGTACTATCTCCTGGCCTGCACCCCTGTACTCGATAGCATCGTACATACGGCCGAGCACGCGGGCGGTATCTTTGACCGACTCCTTCTTGCCCATATGTGACCCGACCGGGTCGAGATAAGTCACGTTGGCACCCTGGTCATAGGCCGCCACTTCAAAAGCGCAACGGGTCCTTGTAGATGCCTTTTCGAAAATCAGGGCTATATTTTTACCACGCAATTTTTGAACCTCGGTGCCCGCATACTTGGCACGTTTGAGATCCCTTGCAAGGTCAAGGATGTAGGTCAGGTCACGTTTTGAGAAATCCAGCAGTTTGAGAAAGCTGCGATTCTTGAGATTAAAAGACATGATAATGTTCCTCTGAAAAGGACTTCAGTGGATCGGATTCTATCAGGCATTCATATTACCGATCCTTTATGATTTACTGCATCAAGTACAATAAACTCAAGCGGAAAAATTGCCCTGACCTACATCAGGACTTTGTGTAAAACCCTGTTAAATTCAACACCCAATCAATTGGTGAATATGAAAGTGAATCATAACCAACATGCCCGGCAACCAGCTTCAGGCCGGGATATAACCGAATGATACATCACCTGATTTGCAGTCTGAAACTGATTGTTTTCTGCATAGCCTGTGTGCTGGTTTCTACCCCGGCGATGGTTTTGGCCGGACCAGTCGATGATATTGCAACGGGTGATCGGGCCTGGACACAACGTGCCGACGGGCACCAGGGCTCTCAGGCTGCTGCGGAGCCTATTGAAACAGCCATCAACGCCTATCGGAGAGCGCTCACTGCAGCACCCAACAGTCTCGAAGCACGATGGAAACTTCTGCGTGCCTTTCACTTCAAAGGCGAGTTCGTTCTTAAGGTCAAAAAGGACCGCCATGAGCTATATATAGAAGGCCGTGAGATAGCTAAAACCGGCGTATTGCAGATCGAGCGCGACTACGGACTTAGTAAGGGTCTATTCAGAATGAAGCCGGAGACAGTGGCAAATGCTGTTGGTAACCAGGCAGCAGTGGCCGAATTCTTTTTCTGGGCCTCGGCTAACTGGGGCCTCTGGGGACAGTACAGCGGCAAGCTGATATCTGCGCTGACGGGGGTTGTGAACAAAATTCGACAGTTTGCCGAAGTCATGGTACTTATGGATGAATCCGTTGAGGACGGCGGCGCGCACCGTTTGTTGGGGCACTTTAATGCAAGGGTTCCAAGGATCCCGTTTTTGACCTGGTGGGTTGATCGGGATCTCGCCATCAGTGAGATCCGGCTTTCCCTGAAGGTCGCACCGGGCAGCCTTTTGAGCAAATATTACCTGGCCGATGCCCTGTTGAAGTTTCGTCCCGAACAGGAAGAAGAGGCGATAAGCCTTCTGCGAGATATCATTGAAAGTGATCCTGACCCCAAACGGTTAGTGGAAGACACCAAGGTTATTGAGGATACCAGGGCACAACTTGCAAACCTGTCGCAATAAGAGATTTATCCGCAAAGACTCTCTACCCGGATACTACAATTCATAGCAGTGATTACTGCTCACTTACCAGTTCACGAAGTGGCCGGTCGTAATAGACAACCATATCTTCAGGCGCCAATTCCCGCGCACGCAGCAGACTGCTTTCAGCTTCTGCAAGTTCACCGGACAAATACTGGGTCTTGGCCAGTGCAAAGTGGAGCTTGTGATCGTTATCCTTCTTCTTGATCGCTCTTTGCAACAGGCTTATAGATTCCTCATACTGATCCAGTTCAAGCGCTTCATCACTTAACTTCAGTAGGTAGTAAGGGTTTTTACTTCTATACCTTTCAACCCTTGATTCGAGGTTTGCTGCAGACTCGAAATCTTCCTGTGCGACATAAACCTCGTAGAGATTACTCAATGCAGAGTATTCGTTCGAGTCAATCTGCAGCGCATGGTTAAAGGCAAAAACTGCATCATCCAATTGATCGTTGCGGCCATAGATCACACCCATGTTCACCCAGGGGTCTGTTGCTTGATGATCGGCTTCAATGGCGCTGTACATATACGCATAAGCCGTCGATAAATCGTTTTCGAGTAACGAGTCCACGGCAATATTGTTCAGATAAAGGGCCTTGGCATAGCTGTCGTCAATAAGCCTGCGACGGGCAGTTGGACTGATCTTGATACCACTGACATCGACAACCCATATATCGCGATGAGTCTCGATCACGACATTGACATGTTTCACCAAAAGTACGGTGTCATCCTCATGGTCGGACCATTCCGGACGCCTGAATACCTCCTGGTAACGGGCTTTGAGTCCGGCCCGTCGGGCCAATGCAACCATCATATTGGCAAATCCAATGCAGTTGCCCGACCGCGTTTCGAAGGCTTCCGATGCGGTCAATGTACGACTTTCATCGTAGTCAAAACCCAGAACACCGGAACTCGTGACAGAGTAGGTGAGCAACTCGAGCCTGGTTTGCGCACTCGAGTATTTAAGGATGTAACGCTCCAGGAACTCTTCCATGGCCGGCGAAACTGCCAGCACGTCTACGTCTTCAACAGGTACCGCTGCCGCGTGGTTGTTCAACGGTGGTGGTGTGAGCTTTTCCTGGTTTATCGAAGCACAACCAGCGAGCATGAAAGTGGCGGCCAAAAGAAATTTTAACCCGCGTGACCGGGAGGAATTGATAAAAATGTCGTTTAAAAGCTTCACAGTCAAATACTTATGAACTATCTCCTAGACCACGAAAATCCAATTGAAGTTCCTGATCTCTTACCAGGACGGTGAAATTTCATCTATCCCGGATGCAGGTATGAGATTTTCTCAAAGCAATGTCAGCTTTTGAGAAAGCTATCAGTATGATAGCCCTATGATGAGCTTCTTATCAGGTATTTCAGCGCAATTATCAGGCCTTTTGACTCAATTTTCCTCAACCCGGAGAGTGACAGGCAAAACATCACGAATCTCACCCGGTTCGATAAACAGATCAACATTCCGCAGTTCCTGCGGACGTCCTTTAGGGTCTTTTGATATGGATACCGGCACATGAACACCCACACTATGACCTGGTTTGATTCGGTTTCCGAGAATGCCAAGGCCCTGATTTGTAGTAAAAAACCAGTAGGGTGGAAACGCTATGTGTGTATGTCGCTTATCCCAGTAGGCCACATCCCTGGCAAAATGAACATCATTGGGGTCAGCGTCACCCATATGTAAGACCGTGGTCTTTTCATTCAGGGTTATCCGCCAGGAAATATTTTCAACATCAAGCCGTCCGTTTGGCCATCCCGAATGCGGAATACGTACAGCCTCGATCAACAGGCTGTCCATCTCCAGAGTCACCGGCGTATCTTTATAGGCCAGTTCTACCGCCGTAACCCGCTCAAATATCTTGTCATCGTGTGTACCGGACACCGAACGTAAACCATCAACAGCCTGGACCGGCGCATACAGATGAATGCCCGGCTGTTCCTGGAGTAAGCGCAAAATATCGGCTGGTGAAAAGTGGTCACCATGATAGTGACTTATAAAAACCGCATCGATACCATCAAACGGCGGCTGACCGGAATACAGGGCTTCTTCCATCTCCTTTGGCAACAATTGATATTGACCATAGCTGTTGCGGAACAGGGGGTCGAATAACACCTTGGTATCACCCTGCACAACCATCAGACCTTCGTTGGCCAGATATTGAACCCTTGATACAGTAGTCTTGGAGTCAGTGGAATCCGCGCAGGCGAAAACCGATGTCAGAAGCAGGAGTAGAAGAGTGTGAGCTAGCCGTATATACATTAGTCTTTTTCATCACTATAGATACTTAGTCCTTCCCCATACGGGTTGTAAGGGCTATCCAGCCTATAGGGGCTGCCGGCACCGAGTGGGTTGTTAATTGACTCAGCACTGAACTTCGAACCATAGCGGCCATACGGATTTGAAATGGAATCCAGATCATAGGGGCTGGTACTTAACTTACCCCGAAAATTGCCGTTGCGGTCATATAGTTTGGGTGGGTTCGTGGCATTGGGATTGGTAGCACTTTTGTTGGAGAGCACCGAACCATACTCGCCACTTTGGTTATTGATGCTGTACACGGAATACTCAGAGCCAAACTTACCATAAGGGTTCGATACGGAATCCACCCGATTCTTATTAAGGCTGAATTGACCAAGGTACCGCTCTTCCGCATAGCAATTGACCATCCACAAGAGACTTAAAAGTATAAGTAGAAAGACTTTGTTCATGTCTCTATTCCTGTTTTCAAAGTTTTATCTGAGAGTGCAACCCCACCCTGCAATTTCGTACTAGTGGCTTATTCAGGCTGGTGCTGCGAGAACCGGCTACCCGCTTTGTGCTCAATTAGATCCCATAAGTTGCCGTACAAATCTTCAAACACGGCGACCGTACCGTAGGGCTGTTCAACCGGTTCTCTTACAAATGTCACACCGTTGTCCAACATCCGCCGGTAATCACGCCAGAAATCATCGGTACTCAAAAACAGAAACACACGACCACCAGCCTGGTTACCTACATGAGCCTGCTGCCGGGAACCGGATGCCTCCGCCAACAGTATTGCCGCACCGGTATGATTAGGCGGTGCCACCAGTACCCAGCGTTTGTCCTGCTCCGGAATATAGATATCTTCAAGCAATTCAAAGCCAAGTTTATGAGTATAAAACTCTATCGCTTCATCATAATCATTGACCACCAGTGCCACATGCACAACCGATTGCTTCATATAAACTTTAATCCAACGTAGTCCTATTGACCCAATACAGCCCCGAAAAACCAATCAAGATTCTGCAACGTTTTCAGATGCACCATTATTAATGTACCAATATGCCAACGAAAAAACGAATCAGCGACCGGCTGGAATCCTGCCGGTTTGAACCAGAAAAGTTGTTATCCACCAGCCTGGGATCCGAATATGTTCTACCAATTGATAGTCGGGTATGTTTCTGTGAGAACTAGTAGTAATTCGAGTCGGCGTGTATTTATCCGGATTGCTCTTCATGCCATTTAGAGATGAGATCGTCAGCTATCATCCGCGGCCGCCCGGTTTCGATATCCACAAACACCCAGTCCGTTTCCCCCCTTGCAAGTAGCACATTATCGCTCTGACGCAAAAACTGGTATCGCCTCAGCGATCTGACACGCCGCAAGTTTTCCACCCAGGTCAATGCGATCACGTCATCACCAGCATATACCGGCTTCAGATATTCGATGTGATGCGAACGGGCCACCCAGGTTGCGCCGGCATCCTCCATCGCCTGGTTTCCCCCGGCGGCTTCATAGTGCATTACCGCCACATCCTGCATCCACTGAACATAAACCACGTTATTTACATGCCCATTCTGATCAACGGCGCTCTCGGGAACAGTGAAATGGTGACGGTAAACCCCGGTTGCAGGTGGTACAGCATTTTTCATTGTTTGACCGTCCGCACTTATTCTTTCCAGAACCCGGATATGTGCGCAATAAGGGCTTCACGTACCGCCGGGCTTACTTCCTGCGCTACACCCAATTGAGGTACTACGGGCCATCCCGGATCCGGAACTGTCAGACCACATGCACTGCGGGCCTCCGAATAGCGCGGTATCACATGAAAGTGAACATTCGGATCTACCATCATTAACATCAGGTAGTTGATCTTTTCATAGGAAAACGCCGCTTTAAGAGCATGCTCAATGTCCGTCACGACGGCACCCATTTCTTCATAGGCTTCCCGGCTTAGAGCTGAAAACTCGGTAGCATCGGATTTCGCACATAATATGAGCGAACCGAGTGTGGCCTGGGGTTCGCGCAATAATACCAGCCAATGATCATATTCCCGGATCAGGGTTTGTGGATAGCCGAATCGGACCGCTGTCTGGTTTGCCATGATCTTTGCTCCTCACTTGTTTAACACTGAACTGTCTTCATTGAGCATCCCGAATGAAGACTGGTGGTTTATGTTCTGATTATCCGCGTTTATTGCCAAAAAAGTCTACAATTGACAGCAGGGAATTAAGTTCCGGGGTAGCGCCGTGCGTCATTTTGGTGAAATTGAATCTGTGGATGTGGGTACCGAGTTTGCCAGCCGTGCGGAACTCGCAGCCTCCGGCATCCATAGACCTACACAGGCTGGTATCAGCGGTTCGAGCACAGAGGGTGCAGATTCGATCGTCGTTTCGGGTGGTTATGAAGATGACGAGGACTATGGTGATTACCTCATATATGGCGGCCAGGCAGGGTTTGATCCAAACACCAAACAGCAAAATGAAGACGCCGAGCTGAGTAGGGGCAACCTTGCATTGGTTGTCAGTTATAACAAGGGACTACCGGTGCGGGTCACAAGAGGCCTGGGTTCCACCAGGCAACACACCTATCGCTATGATGGTCTTTACCTGGTTGAACGGTGGTGGGTGGACCGGGGTAAATCAGGTTTTAGAATCTACCGTTTTGCATTGAGAAAAATAGACGACAAACCGATCTCCACGCCTGCAGGTGAACTACCTTTACCAACCAGCAACGAGGAACCTGACAAGGTTGAATCTTACACAACACGCATCATCCGGGACACTTTGGTCTCGGAGACGGTGAAGGAAATACACCAACACTTTTGCCAGACCTGCTCAACACGTATCGAACGCCCCGGCGGCGCGTATGCCCAGGCGGCGTATATCCGGCCGCTCGGGCGTCCCCATAACGGACCGGACACAGTTGATAATATTTTGTGTTTGTGCCCCAACTGCCATGTGCTGTTCGATGGCTGGGCCTTCGCTATTGAGGATGATGGCAGCCTCATTGGTGCACTGAACGGCAGCCTATTTGAGAAGAAAGATCACACCGTTAACAGGGAGTACCTGCGTTATCATCGTCGTTTATATAAAGCAGCCAATAACTAAAGCAGACACATCAACTCTTTCAAAAGCTGTTTTGAAAGCACGCTAACCCGGTCCGCAAATTTCTCTAGAACTGGTATTCCATCTCAAATTGGTCGATTACATGGAGCGCACCGGCCCTTTCGAAAAACGCAAGCATGGCTTTGTCGGACAGATCGATATTATTGATCTTTACGATATCTACACCACGAGGCAGATCTTTCATAAGTGCACTCAACAGGGTTGAAGCCACGGCTTGCCGACGAAAATCATGATCCACTACCAGGCTCATGATCCATCGCAACAATGGGTAGAAAACCAGTATTCCCACGCACTGACCCTCCCAGAACGCACCCAGTCTGATGAGTTTATCCTCGATGCGATCCATGCCGGAAAAGCTATTTTCCCAGGAGGGTTGCCAATCTACCTTGTTCTTGAACCCCTGTACCCTTGCCTTATCGATTATTTGTATCTCGAAATCACTGCGGGCAAAATTATCTGCAGTAAATGATCCAGGCGATAAGTCATAACATCCAAATTCACGGCTAATGTTGAAACCGGTTTTCGTGTACGCCCTGATCGCAGCCTGATTCTGCTGCAGAACCTCCAGCAGAAACTTCGAAACACCACGTTTGCGAAGACCTGGAAGGGTAAATTCAAACATCGCTTTTGCAATGCCCTGCCCACGATACCCAGGAACAATACCAGTGCCTGCATCGAAAGCTGCCTTTGCACCCTGCCAGTCGTCAAGACCCACAAAAGTGACGCCTACCAGTTTTTCCCTGTCAAAAGCACCCACCGAACAGCCATAGTGCACACCGCTTTTTAGGTTTCTGAGCCAGGATCGCTCACTGGTCATATAACTCATATCCACCTGGTAATCTGCAAATGCCTCGACCATCGTTGCATGAGCCCGAAGGAAATCTTCTACCGTCAGGTGTTTATATCGAACAGACATGGCCGATATTTTAATCGATTAGTTTGTAGAGGGTTATTACCGATTCCCCGTATTTTCAACCGCTCCCCAAAAACAAATAACTGCTTCCCTCTCCCATTACACTGAGTACTGTGTCAAAGTGTGCGCTTCAAACTCTTCATCAAACACAAACAAACAATATGAATACAAAAACGTCAAAACTGTCTTTTCGTGAAAAACTTGGCTACGGACTGGGAGACACCGCTAGTCACTTTGCGTGGGATTTAGCCGGGATGTTTTTGTTTTTCTATTACACGGACGTATACGGCATTTCCGCTGCGGCTGCGGGCACCATCATGCTGGCTGCCCGTGTCTGGGATGCTGTCTCCGATCCGCTTGTGGGCATCATTGCAGACCGAACAGACACCAGGTATGGAAAGTTCCGACCTTACATGCTTTGGTTCGCCATTCCCCTGGGCGCGACACTGATCATGCTGTTCACCACGCCGGATTTTGAGCAAACAGGAAAGATCATTTTCGCCGCATGCGGTTACCTGATGCTAAGCACGTTTTATACGGCGGTAAACCTTCCTTTTTCAGCCCTGTCAGGCGTGATGACCAGTGATTCCAAAGAGCGGACACTACTAAATCAGTACCGCTTTTTCCTTGGTTTTACGGGGATGTTTGTGGTCAGCCTGACCATGACATTCAAGAACTACCTGATCGTCGGCGAGGTTCTGGCTCATGCGACGGCCATAAACCTTCCACCAGAAGCACTCGCCTTTATCAAAGACTTTAACTGGGGTGAAGCCCGCCTTCTGGATGCATCCGGAACCCTGAAGCAGGTGATTAC
>JAOUCZ010000022.1 GCA_029859505.1 Lysobacterales bacterium
GCTGGCTTGCTGGCCATTTTTAGTACATTTGCTATCACCTTGTCGTTTAGTGAAACAGTACTTTCTGTGGACGATGGCGCACGTGCGTACTGGAAAGGGCGGGATGGTACAAATGTAGTGTCCTTTCAGTACCTGAACTTAGACATGCAAGCCTTTGGCGCGGATCAGTTTGACCCGGTCCATTTCATATACCCTAACTCGGATGCATCAGCTAACCTCATGATTGCCAGCTATGCCCGCCATATGACGCTGTTCAACCGACCATCGACGTTGTCCGCTAACATCGCGGGGGGTAGTGCTGATGTTGATGTTGACACCAGTCTCGTACCGGCAGGATTTTTGCCCCCAGGGGTGTCGCCAGGCGCTTCGCTGCACCAATCCACTTCCGGATACGCTGACCCCAGCGTGCAGCTTGATGTGAATCTTTTTGGCACCCCGCCACTTATAAGCACTGTTGATCTGGCGAGCTTCGAACCAAACTTTACTCTCGATGCGGCAGTGATGCTGGCGTTTCCGCTCGGGAAGTACGACAGCGACAAATTAGTGAATATGGGTTTAAACCGCTGGTATGGTCGTTTCGCCCTGCCTATGAAATACCATTTTGGTGTGTTCAGCCCTGGCCGCATGATTAGTTTTGAGCTAACCCCCTCCATGTGGCTTTTTGGTGAAAACGACGATTTTTTGGATCAAACATTAAAGAATGATTCCCTGTGGCAAGTCGAATCGCACCTGACCATGGACTTTACCCGTACCTTTTATGGCTCGTTGGACTTGCTTTATCGCAGTGGATTCCAGTCAGAAATCAATGGTGTTGACGTGGGTGAAAAACTCAACATCGGGGATCTTGGGTTTACCTTGAATTATCAAGCGACGGACAATCTCAATATACGCGCTAGTTACAGCTCCAATGTGTTTGGCGACAGTGATTTAAATACCAGTATTATCCGGTTGCAGCTTGTCTACGGATGGCACCGACTGATGGAAAACATGAAGAAGTTACAGGGCGGGCAACATTAATTTGTCATTGGCCGGCCAGCAGTCGAAATCTGAGGAATCTGAACTAGATCAAGATAAGCGTTTAATTGTGGGAAGCTTTCAAGCTTCCCACTCTTTCATTACGGATTAACGCGAATCTGTGAGGCTCTAAGCTGACAGGTCTCGTTCGGCTAACTTCCGTTCCTGGCCATTTGCAGTTCATCATAGAGACAAGAATTTCACTTGGTGACCGTCCGCTATTCGGCGGAAAACGGAAATGCATTCAAAAACATGACGATAGGCAGCTAACGGCCATAAGTGGACCTTCGCCTTGAAGATCTTGGGGTTCTTCGTCGCTCCGAAGTTGAAGGGCCGCTGGGCCTTGGCAACCCCTCTTACTCCGGAGACGTTGATTTCATTCCTTGATAGTGCCTATAAACTCTCCTTCTGGATCATCAAATAAACCCAGTTCCGGTGGAAGGAATTCATATGGAACCGGAAACGGTGTATACGTTGTGATCCACTCCGTGCCTTTGAATTGCAGACCGTCCAAGTCTCCCCCAATTCCTTTGGCCATAACCTTGAGATCACCTATCCAGAGATCAAAGCCGTTGACATTGTAATATTGGCGCTGTCCACTCCAGGTACCCTCCCAGAAGCTGGTTGCAGTCATTACCAGTTCTTCAGGATAGGGGCCATCTTTGTCGCAGTCCTCGGTGGGAACGAGTGTCCATGTTCCCCATACAGCGCCACTGGAATTCGCATCAAAGTTCGTGTTGCTGGTGTACAGTCCGACACCGGTCATGCGCGGATCGTTAGATGTCATGCAAGACCATGCGCCACCATCGCGAGTGTGCAAACGACCCGTGGTCGAATCGGCGCAGTAGGGGCCAACACTCGGGTCGATCACCAGCTCGCCGCCAGGGCATATTATGGTGGGAGGTGATAGCGGAGTATCATTCCATGCCCAGTTATCGGAGCCCACAATTTGTGTATGTATTGCACCAAACCCAGATTTCTCAGCAGCGAAGCTGGCGGGCACGATAACCGCGCTCAAGATCAGAAGAGTAGGTAGACAGAGAACAAGCATTTTTTTCATGACAATTTCCTCCTTGTAAGTTCAAAGGACAATGCTTCTCACACGGTCTCGATTTCGATCCATTCGGAAGATTATTAGATTCTTATCTGCAGACTTTTGTGAATGATCTGGCGAGGCGAAAACGAAAGAAACCGTATGTTTAAGTATAGGTGATTAACCGAGTGTTAGACGGAGTGAGTCTCAATCTCATTGGGTTTGTCCCCAGGAAGTTCTGAACCTACCCGGCGGCAAATATAGACATCATCAATCTCGGCTCATGGCCGCTTGCAGTCGTTCACTTTGTTGATATTCGCACCAAATGAACTTCCGCTTTCCACCAGGAAGCAGTTATTGGAAACGTATTTATTCTAACTCCTCTATTAGCTGCTCACGGCCAGGAGCGGAAGCCTCCTATCCTGATTTAAAAGATTGTACGATAGATTCCTGCAGTGGCTCCGCCCTGCATTTCTATTAACAATTCACCACTGGTCTACGACGCAATCGTTAGGAACACATGAGATTTACCCGATATGCAAGCGGTCAGTTTCGACCGTGGCTGGGATATAGATGCCCGGGATCCTTCGGCTCTCATTTCAGTTGCTATTGCGGCAATAACACCATTTCAGTATCGCTCGGCTCCCATGAACACGCTGTCGCGTTTCATATTCTGACAAACAGGCGTCTCGCTTCTGTCCAATCAGAATATTTTTTCCACCTGTAACCTTCTCTCGTCGGCCGACGTATCCGCTGGCACATGCTGGAGAAACTCGGCGATTCGTCATCTGTAAACGGCGGCTTCGACACCATACCGAACCAGCTTTATCGGACGTGCTTGAAATTCAGCTTGGTCGCGCATCGTTCGAAATCACTTTTTTGAGTTGACTGGAGATAAGCCATGAAGGAAAAAATTATTTCGGCCCTGTTCGTCGGGGCGATTAGTCTGTTGAGTCCGCTGCCCGCACTGGCAGCCGCTCCTGAATTTGGCACCGTCATCGAGGGCCTGAGCATCCCCGGCATCGTCGCTCTGGGCGACACGCGCGCCTTGGTCGAGGCGACCTATGGCGCGCCGGAAGCCTGCCAGGACCAGACCGTATATGAAAGCGAGGATCGCGGTTACGACGCCATCTGCGACTTCGACGTGATCGGCGGCGGCCAGGTCACGATTTACTACGAAGACAGCGATGGCGGTCTCGCCAACGGGACGCAGGATGACATCACCTATTTCATGCGCTGGACGGAGACGGCCGATGGCTGGTTCACGTCCGCTGGCGTAAACACGACCCTGGCCGACGAGGATTCCGAGGTTGCGGCGGCGGCCTACCCCGATGCCGAGGTTCTCAGGTTCGAGTGGGGATCCATTTGGCAGATCACCGACTATTGGCAGGGCATCAGAATCCTGCGCTCGCCCAATTTCTACGCCGGAACGGTGACGGTGTCCATGTCGATTTTCCACCCGACAGCCCCCCCGCCGCCCCCGCCCCCGCGGGAGAAGACGGTGCGCGTGTCGGATATCGATCTCTCGATCGTCAAGCGCACCGTAGAAGCGGCGGTGCGAATCCTGGATGATCGGGGTTGGTCCGGTTCCGGCGCGCTGGTCAAGGCGACCTGGACGCTGCCCGACGGCAGCACCCGGTCCGTCAATGCCACGACGGAATACGGCGGTTGGGCACAACTGGACCTGAATAAGGCTCGCCGCGGCCAATACACGCTGACCATCGACAACGTCGTACTGGATGATCACAACTTCGATCCTGATAACAGCGTCTTGAGTGCCAGTATTGTCAAACAGAAGTGAGGAATTGAGTATTCGATTCTCTCAGGAGTAGCCGCAAGAAAGAGTTAATCACTTTCAACTCCCGAGCTACCGCTGTTGGCCGGTAGTGTTAATAGGAAAATACATGGCGTGAAGGGCCAGTACTTGCAATAAAGCAGCTCCTCAAAGAAAGCAAAATTCAACGACACTTAGGACTGGAGTCGGCTACGAGTAGACATTCAGAAAAGTATTTGCCCCCTTTATTCGGTAAGCTAAGCGAAGTCGTTCTTATTGAGGAGCCAGGTCATGCGGGCTGTTATTTTCGAAGAATTTCAACAACCACTTTCCATTCAAACAGTACCAGACCCGATACCGGATAGTGAAGGGGTCGTGTTGCGTGTAATGGCTGCCGGCTTATGCCGCAGCGACTGGCATGGCTGGATGGGGCACGATCCGGAAATTGCTCT
This sequence comes from Lysobacterales bacterium, assembly GCA_029859505.1. Lineage (GTDB taxonomy): Bacteria > Pseudomonadota > Gammaproteobacteria > Xanthomonadales > SZUA-36 > SZUA-36. The sequence goes on from JAOUCZ010000022.1 coordinate 4,274, forward strand.
TCCACACGTACCGGGGCATGAACTGTCTGGTGTCGTCGAGGCTGTTGGAAAAAATGTAACAAACTGGCGGATCGGCGACCGTGTGACAGTGCCATTTGTAGGCGGCTGCGGATGCTGCCCGCAATGCATTTCAGGCAATCACCAAGTTTGCGATGCCCAGTTTCAGCCGGGGTTCACACACTGGGGGTGTTTTGCTGAGTATGTTGGTATACAGCGTGCCGACATCAATCTTGTACGCTTACCTGATTCAATGAGCTATGTAACCGCATCCAGCCTGGGTTGTCGGTTTATCACGTCTTTCCGGGCCATTGTGGACCAGGGCGGCGTGAGGCCCGGGCAGTGGGTGGCCGTGCATGGTTGTGGTGGTGTAGGGCTATCGGCCATCATGATTGCCAATGCCCTGGGCGCAAATGTTATTGCGATAGATATTGGAGCAAAGCAACTGGCCTTTGCCAGTGAATTGGGTGCAATAACCACCATTAATGCAATAGAAACTGACAATGTGGTCGATGCGGTCCGCGAGATTAGCCAGGGCGGGGCACATGTTTCGATTGATGCCTTGGGCAGCCAGCAGACCTGTTTCAACTCGATTGCCAATTTACGCAAACGCGGTAAGCATATCCAGGTGGGACTGATGACCGGAAACCACCAGCACCCCAGGATACCAATGGACCGCGTGTTGGCGGATGAGTTGGAGGTCATAGGCAGCCATGGAATGCAGGCATTTCGATATAAGGAGATGCTGGCAATGATCACTCATGGGAAATTGATGCCTGAAAAACTGGTAGGAGAACTGATAAGCTTGGAGGGCTCGCTGGATGCTCTGGCTAAATTAGATCAATTCAGCAACATCGGCATGACAGTGATCAACAAATTTAATTAAAAGGGCCCTGATCCCTTATTGGAACTCCATTTTGGGAAAAACAACCAAAGGGAACGAATACATTTATTCCTGGAGGATCCGCATTTGGCCGACTCCAGCCACAAGCATCGCTGAATTTTGAACTTGGATAACGTCTGCTTTGCGGTGCTTAGTCGCCACTTATTCGACATGAATTTGAGATACCAATAGGTCAGTGCCCGGCTAGAATCTACCATTGTTGAGTTGAATAGTAGAAAATGACCCAATGCGGTCACTCAACGAAGAAGCGAATCAGACAGTACAAACCACTAGCTGTCGGTAACATCAACAGGCACAAAAGGACAATGACTGAATACGAAGCCTACGACACCATAATGTCGATTGCCTCGAACACATTCAATTTGATGTTTGGGTACTTCAGCCTGGTGTTCGGTTTCTTGGTGATGAGTCATATGGCGGCCAATAAACTTTCAAGCCAGTTGGTAATGGTAGTTCTCGGTTTATACACATTGGCTTGCGCGGTCATTACTCTCAATTTCTATGCGCTTAATGTCGATTTGGATAATCTATATTTGTACATTTTGACCCAGAAACAGAGTGGTACGTATGACCTCGCCTGGTTCGGAATGAACCCCCTGTGGGTGCCGAAGTCGTTGACTGTCTTGCAGGTGATATTAGGACTCGGTGGCTACCTTGGCTCTATCTTCTTTTTCTTCTATAGCAGGAAGAGAAAGTTATCTGCCTGACATTGAGAAGTAACAACTCTGTAATGGCTCGACTGCCCGTAAGAGAAATTTACTGGACGCTGAGTGTTGTGCGGACAATCAGTGAAGGATTCACCCGCACCTCCTCAGGACGTTCCTTTCTTTCGCTGATTAGACAACCAAGCTAGCCAGCCAAAGCACCTAACGGCATAGTAGATTAAGTGGCGTTTCCAGGTAGGTACTTCTAACACGCCCATACCTTCAAGAAAAACTTGGTCAGCTTCCTGTCTTTTTCGTGATTGATCCCAATACATCCAATCATGAATTACAGCCGCATTTCCGTACTTGCCCCAACGTGGAAGGAACGCCCACAACAACCGGGGTATGGAAGCAAAGTCCGTGTATGTACCAATAGGAACATGGATGATGTTGCCGCTGCCTTCCGTTCCAATTTCATAACCGAAATCACTCAAAGTAATCCAGGTCTTTCCATCCGTGAGTGGAGTGACAACCAATGGCTCAGTAAATCTACTCATGATGTGTTCCTTCTCTGGGTTTCTATACTAACTGTATCTGTAATATACACGTCTTTCCGGGACACTCCATCTACGAATTATTGTAACCTTTCTCTGAGAATTTCATAGGGTGCCTGGCCACCAAAAGCACCGTGTGGTCGAGAGAAGTTGTAGAACTCTTCCTGATCCGATCGGTGCGATCGTTCCACCTTTCCATTCAATTGAGGAGAGCGCGGCTTGATGTAGACATGACGGATGCCCTGGTCCTCGACATGCCAATGGAATTTCGCCTGGAATTCATGTCCCCGGTCTGTACGAATTTCCCGTATTCGGAAAGGAAACTTTTCGATGATGTAATCGATAAACTCACAGGCGTTTTTCTGGTTATGACGTGCATAGATTTTTAAGGCCCTTACCCTGGTTGCATCATCAATCGCCGTATACTGATACCGCTTCACTACCCGTTTGCTTTTATCGATAAATTTCAGAAACTTAACATCTACCTGAATTTGGTGTCCTGGCACCTGCTTTTGATACCTTTTGGTGTGAATCTTTCGCAGTCCCACGTTCCGGGGAAGCCGATTTACACCATGACGACAGAGTGTTCGATAGACTGAGGCATCACTGATCTTTATACCGTGATAGCGAGCCATATACCAAACTATGCGAATGGGGCCCAGATGATATTTCTTGCGCAGAAGGAGGATTCTTTCTACAACCTCCCTGGAGAGTTGATTGGGATGGTGTCTTGCAACCCTGGGTTTATTAACCAAGCCAGGTTCACCCTCCCGTTCAAAGGCTCTTTTCCACCGGTAAAAACTAGACCGGCCTATGCCAAAATATCGGCAGGTTTTACGCACATTGCCAGTTTTCTCTGCATGTTCCAACACACGCAATCTTTTTTGCACTAGCCGTTGTTCTTCGTTCATTTCTACAGCCTCCTAAACAGATATCATTTCGCATAGACTGTCCCGTAAGGTCTGACATATCTACAGCATCGACCGGTTGAAATCGCAACACAAAGCCGCCATTCATCAGGCCTAAATTTCCATAATGTGAACAGCAGAAAACGGCCAGGAGCAATCGTTAAGGCAACATCTGAACAGGGGAGCTCAATAAAACTAATAGCACTTCTTTGGATAGTAATTACTTTTGCCAGAGATATTGGCCACATGTCGCCTATACTAGCTATACACTCGTAAGGGTTAACAAGGATAAGAATATGCATGTAATCATTCAACTGATCGTTTTTTCTGCCAGCCTGGTGCTTTCGTCACATGCTATGACAGCCGGTGCCGGCATTGGTGAACCACTCGCAGAAGATACGCCAATGACTACGGTTACCGGTAATACATTCACGGCACCAGTGGACTGGACGGTGTCTGTTAATGGCATGGCCACGATCATCTCGCCACCGGAAGATGATTCTGCTCTTGTCCTGGTGGATGTGAAGGCTGACGACGCCGAAACCGCTGTGACAGCCGCCTGGGCTGCCTATAAGGCGCATAGCTGGACGCTAAAAGAAACCAACGAACGGGCCAACAATGACGGTTGGTCCAAGCGCAAGAGCTTCGATTACCTGACTTCCCCTAACGAGAAACGCGGGGTATTTGCCGGTGCATGGTTTGCAAACGACAGCTGGACGGTCTGGATATACGACATGGCGAATGACGTGGGTAGCAAGCGGGGGGCCGCCGTTAACCTGATGCTCGGAAGCCTTCGTCCGAAGGGATACGATCGTGAATCATTTGCCGGCAAGACGGCTCATAAACTGGATCAGGAACGCTTGGCCGAACTTACCGATTTCATTGAGCGCGGCCTAAAAGACTCTAAGGTGCCTGGAACATCGCTCGCAATCATTCAGGATGGCAAAGTCGTATATACGGGCGGCTTCGGTGTGCGTGAACTTGGCAAGCCCGAGCCGGTCGATGGCGATACGCTCTTCATGGTGGCGTCCAACTCCAAGGGCCTGTCGACACTGATGCTGGCTAAGCTGGTCGATGAGGGCAAGCTCAGTTGGGATGACCCTGTTACCAAAGTTATGCCCGGCTTCAAACTGGGGGACATGAACACCACAGCACAAGTAAAGGTCGAGCACTTGGTATGTGCATGCACCGGTCTGCCTCGACAGGATATGGAATGGATACTGGAATATGGCGCTTACACACCGGAATCATCAATGGAACTGCTGGGTACCATGCAGCCAACTTCAGATTTTGGTGATTTGTTCCAGTACTCTAACGTGTTGGCAGCTGCGGGGGGGTATGTCGGCGGCTACGTGGCGTATCCGGAAAGCCCACTCGGTGAGGCCTATGACCGGGCTATGCAGGACCGGGTGTTCGATCCTCTGGGCATGAAGTCAACGACCTTCGATTATGGCGTAGCCCTGGCCAATGGCAACGTCGCGAGTCCGCATAGCGTGGATGTTAATGGCCAACCCGCGGTGGCACTGATGGACGTGAACTATGCGGCGATTCCCGTACGGCCGGCTGGCGCCGCTTGGAGCAGTGTCAATGACATGCTCAAGTACGTCGCGATGGAGCTGTCCGGTGGCGTGCTGGCGAATGGTGAGCGTTACATCAACCAGCAACCTTTGTTCGAGCGGCGTAAATCAAAGGTCGACGTTGGCGAGGATCATTACTACGGGATGGGTCTAATGGTCGATGAGAGTTTCGGGACGCCCGTCGTTCACCACGGGGGTGACATGATTGGTTTTCACAGTGACATGATGTGGTTGCCCGACCACAATGTAGGTGCGGTCGTGCTGACCAACGGCGACCCGGGCTGGTTGATTCGATCTGGCTTCAGACGGAAATTGCTGGAAGTGCTGTTTGACGGCAAGCCCGAAGCCGATGCAGCCCTAGCTGCAAACAGCAAGAACTACCTTTCGAGTATGGCCGTTGAGTATGAACTGTTGTCGGTACCGGCCGATGCTGAGCAGGCGGTCAAGCTTGCCGGTTCATATCGCAACGATGCGCTTGGTGAAATCACGGTCTTGCATAACAGTGGGGTTACTATCTTCGATTTTGGCGAATGGAAAAGCGAAGTCGGCTCCCGTGTTAACCCTGATGGTACGGTTTCATTCATGACGACAGCACCTGGAATCACGGGCCTGGAGTTTGTCGTCATGGAAGGTGACACGAAACGCCTGAGTATGAACGATGCCCAGCATGAGTACGTGTTCGAAGCGGGCAGATAACTGAATTTATACCCGGCGTAAGACCTGGCATCAAGACTGACTTGATACCAACTTGTAAATGCCGTACATCCTAGCCAGTTGCGTCACTTTGTCCGCTTCTAGCCGAGGCTGTGTGAAAACCCAAACTCGAAAACACAGAGTGGGAAATGACATCCTAATACATTGGCTTTATAACCAAGAGGTGGGGTTTATAGACCCAGTTAGGCGGCTGATTAATCTATTTTGTCAGCACTGACCCAAAAACAGCGAGGGCAAAATAGTTTTTACACAGCCTCGGCCAAGTATAGTTATTTTGTTCCACTTTCAGCGATACTCACTGCAACTGACAGGTACTGTCAGTGAGAGCGGAACATGCACTTGCGAACTACGAATAAATCGGCCAAAACACTCGATGTTCACCGCTTTTGCTTCGAGTTCACAAGTGCGCTTGAGTTCGATAACGAACACTCAGGGCTCGCCGTCGAACCGGCTCACCTATATTTGCTTCGCAGAACTCAGGCATGCATGTCCCTAGCGGTAATTTAACACCAGGAGTGCACCAATGAGAACCATCACAATGCAACCATTTGCTGCCTTTGTTGGTATTGACTGGGCAGATACCAAACACGACGTTTGTATCCAGTCAGCTAACAGCTCGCGAAGAGAGTTCGCCGTCATTCCGCACAAGGTTGAAGAGATTGATGAGTGGGCGAAATCGTTACACAGACGTTTCTCCGGCCCCATTGCTATCGCTGTAGAACTATCAAAAGGACCGATCGTCTATGCGTTACAAAAGTATGATTACTTTGTCATCTTCCCAGTCAACCCATCAACTCTGGCAAAATACCGTGAAGCGTTTCAGCCAAGCCGTGCCAAAGATGACCCTACCGATGCTGAGCTGGCATTGGATTTGATCCTTCGGCATCCGGAACGATTTGAACCACTACAGCCACAGAGTGTTGAAATACGCGAACTGGCAGAACTGGTCGAGCAACGACGACGATTGGTTAGTGACCGGGTGCGACTCACTAACCGATTGAGAAGTACCTTGAAACTGTACTATCCACAGACTCTGGAATGGTTTAATCGGATCGACACTAGGCTTTTCTGTGGCTTTATTGAACGCTGGCCAACACTCATGCAGGTTAAACGCGCCAGAACCACGACCTTGACAACTTTCTTTCGAGCCGGGAACACGCGCAACCCTGCGTTACTTGCAACTCGCCTGGCTTCCATTAGATCAAGTCAGCATTTAACCCTGGATGAAGCAGTTATCGCTCCCAACAAGCTACGTGTACTGATGCTTGTCGGTATGTTGCGAGTGATTCTTGATGCCATAAAGTCCTACGACCAAACCATCGCTGAGCTTGCCCCTGAACACGATGATTATCACTTGTTCAGTTCGCTACCAGGTGCAGGGCCATCGCTTGCACCGCGTTTACTGGTGGCCTTTGGCGAGCAGAGAAGTCGATTCAAGAATGCAGCTGAGCTACAGAAGTACTCAGGCATTGCTCCAGTAACCGAACGTAGCGGCAACAAGCACTGGGTACACTGGCGATGGCGTTGTCCCAACTTCGTCAGGCAGACCTTTGTTGAGTGGGCGGCACAAACCATCAACAAGTCTTATTGGGCGGGTGAGTACTATTATCAACAACGTAAAAAAGGCAGTGCGCACCAATCCGCACTGAGGGCTTTGGCATTCAAGTGGATCCGCATTCTTTACCGTTGTTGGCAAACCAGGACTCCGTATGATGAAGCAACTTACTTGAAAGCCTTGGAGCGTCGTGGATCACCACTGGTGGCAAAGGCTGTTTAAAAAAACAGTTGCTAAATGACTCAGGGCCAGAAGCGGACCTCCACTGGGCTCATACGTTCGTTCGACCAAAGATTTACTCTGTCCCTTTACTCTGACCCCATTACTTTTTTTAACTGTGCTGATAGCTCAACATTTTGTAGTAAAGCTTGGCTGCCAGGAACTCCGAAGAACGGTTACTGGCATTTGGGCAGAGCTCGACTATATCGAAACCGCGAACCGATTCGGTATCCATCACTTTGCGGCATAAACGCAACACCTGGTACCAACCCAGGCCACCCGGTTCGGGTGTGCCGGTTGACGGCAGAATCGAGGGATCAAAGCCATCCAGGTCAATGGTGATGTAAATGGCCCCGCGACACAGAGCCAGAACCTCGTCCATCCACCCATCATCGGCCTCAGCAACATCGGCGGCGAAGAAGGTTTTGGCAGGATTCATGAACTCTTTCTCTGACTGATCCATGCTGCGGATGCCCACCTGGATCAGGTTACAATTTTGAGAGGCCCAATGAAGGGCGCTGGCATGATTGATGGGCTCGCCCTTATAGCTCGAACGCAGGTCAGCATGCGCATCTATCTGCAGTATCGTCAGTTCGTCAAAGTGCTCGGCGTATGCCTGGATGCTGCCAATACTGATGGTATGTTCACCACCAAAGAGGGTGACAAACTTATCATTTTCAAGCTGCTTTCTGACGCATTTCTTGACGGCCCGCCTCATCAAATCAGGAGTTTCATCTATGCTGATGGCGTCGTGCAAAAATATCCCGGTCCTGTAAACTTCGGAGTCCGTTTCGATGTCATATAACTCCATGTTTTCAGCTGCGCCGAGAAAAGCCTCCGGGCCCTTGTCCGCGCCTTTACCCCAGGTACTGGTGCCATCATATGGAACGGGAATCAGCACTGTCCGTGCTGTCTCATACTGCGCATATTCAGTGTCAATTCCGGCAAAAGTCTTCATTTGTAACCCAATATATTCATCATTACCGATTCATCCTGTTGGCTGGCAAACACCTTGTATGTCAATTCGCCGTTTTCATCGCGGTCGATCAGGACATGTTGTGGATCAGGTATAAGGCAATGGTGCAAACCGCCGACACCGCCAATGGTGTCCTGGTAGGCTCCCGTGTTGAAAAACCCGATATACAAGGGCTCATCTTTCTTAAATACGGGAAGGTAAATCGCATTAACGTGTTGCTCATGATTGTAATAATCGTCACTGTCACAGGTTAAGCCGCCCAGGAAAACACGCTCATAGGTATCACCCCATCGATTGAGCGGCAACATGACAAAACGTTTGTTCAATGCCCAGGTGTCGGGCAAAGTGGTCATAAACGAACCATCAATCATATTCCATTTTTCCCTATCATTCTGCTGCTTCTGATCAAGAATCTTGTACAGAACAGCACCGCTCTCTCCCACTGAGAAAGTACCAAACTCGGTATATATAGCGGGCTCTTCTATACCACTCTCGACACACTCCGCCTTGATCAGGGAGATGATTTCTTCGACCAGGTAAGCGTAATCATAATTAAAGTTCAGAGAATTCTTGATAGGAAAACCGCCGCCGATGTTCAGGGCCCTGAGGCTCGGGCAAATCTTTTTGAGGTCCGATAGCACCTTCAGGCATTTGCCCAATTCGTTCCAGTAATAGGCATTGTCATTGATGCCGGTATTGATAAAGAAATGCAGCATGGCCAGGTCCAACTGGGGATCGCTTTCTATCTGGTCTCTGTAGAAGGAAAGAATGTCACGATAGCCAATACCAAGCCGGGAGGTATAAAACTCAAATTTTGGCTCCTCTTCCGAAGCAATCCTGATGCCTATTTTAATTTTCCTGGATGTATACGTTTTGAGCTTCTGGATTTCCTCAGCATGATCGACGATCGTGATCGTATTGTGAAAACCCAAATTGATTAGCTCACCAATCTTCTGCAGGTACAGGTCCGACTTGAAACCATTGAACAAAATGACCTGGTCAACATCAATCAAGCCCTGTTCATAGAGCTTCTTCATGATGCTGAGATCAATCGGGGAGGATGTTTCCAGGTCCGCCTTGCTCTTGAGGACCTCATTTAAAACATGCGAATAGTGTGAACTCTTGGTGACATAACAATAATGATAGCTACCCTTGTAATCACATTTTTCCATAGCTGAAGCAAACCATTCCCTTGCCCTTGAAATATTCTGCGAGATTTTAGGCAAATAGGTGTATTTCAGGGGCGACCCATATTTTTCCACCAACTCCATCTGCGATATGCCATGAAATGACAAGCCACCCTCATCGTAGGTGAATTCCTCCTGGGGAAAATCGAAGGTTTGCTCAATCAGATCACTGTATTTGATTTTCGCCATGAGGTTTTCCTTGAGGTCAGAGCCTGAGTAACCAGGCGAACACGAGTGGTGCGACTATTGTGGCATCAGACTCTATGATGAAACTGGGCGTATCTTCATGGAGTTTGCCCCAGGTAATTTTTTCGTTGGGAACGGCGCCGGAATAGGAGCCATAACTGGTTGTGGAATCCGATATCTGGCAGAAATACGACCATAATGGAATATCATCGATTTCCAGGTCCTGCTGCAACATGGGTACGACGCAAATCGGAAAGTCTCCGGCAATTCCACCACCAATCTGGAAAAACCCAATCCCCGGATCCACGGCATTGTCCTGGTACCATCCAGCCAGCCACATCATGTACTCGATACCCGACTTGACGATGCCGGGTTGCAACTCACCCTTGATGCAATATGATGCAAAAATATTACCCATGGTGCTGTCCTCCCATCCTGGAACCACGATAGGCAGATTCTTTTCAGCAGCAGCGAGCATCCAGCTGTCTGCCGGATCAATCTCATAGTCATTTTTCAGCCGGTCTGACAAAAGTAGCTGATACATGTATTCATGCGGAAAATATCGCTCGCCGCGAGCCGATGCCGCATTCCATATTTCCTCGAGATGCCCTTGTAGTCTCCGAAAGGCTTCCTCTTCGGGAATACAGGTATCGGTTACGCGATTTAGCCCGCGCGATAGCAGTTCGCTCTCTTGTTCAGCCGTCAAATGGCGATAGTAGGGCACGCGTTCATAGTGAGAATGCGCCACGAGGTTCATGATGTCCTCTTCGAGATTGGCTCCGGTGCAACTGATAATGTGGATTTTGTCCTCTCGAATCATCCTGGCAAGTAGTTTCCCCATCTCGGCAGTGCTCATGGCTCCGGCAAGGGTCACCATCATTTTGCCACCAGCATCCAAGTGTGATTCATAGCCTTTTGAGGCATCGACCAGGGCCGCAGCATTGAAGTGAAGGTAGTGTTTTTCGATAAAGTCTCTGATGCTATTTTCTGACATTTTGTATCTTCCACGCCGGTCTTGTTTGTTGGCAAACCACCCGGTTATACACGGGCTGCGAACAGGGCCGAGCAGTATATCTTTATATAAAGATAATCAATAGTGTTTTTTTGATTTGTCACCAGGCAGGGTAAATTCAAAGAATGAGGCTAAGGGTGGAAAGGGTGGGGTCAGAGTCAAGTGCCAGAGTTAACCCGATAAGGTCTGCCACTGGCCGGAAGCGGTCCTTAGCTTCCAGATAAGGTGAGTTTCCGCTTTCAAGCGCATAGCAGTCATAGGGAGGGGTATATCAAAAGACCAGGGCGCTGTATAGCTGACCCGTTCCCCCCAGAACGCGCACATTTCCGCACAATTCGGGATTTGGTAGCGGGTTTTTTTAGTGGTAGGCTGTTAATCACTGGCCCGCCGGTCATATGCGAAGAAACCGACAATTAGTTTTTTAAGCTTAAATTAAGCAACCATCTGATACGATCTATGGTGCGTTACTGACTGCTGTCCAGTCGTCAGATTATTCATATAAGTCTGCAAATAAAAATCTAATAACCTCCCGAGCCGATGGCGGTTCTGGCCGTATGAGAAGTTGTTAAATTGCAATGCAACGGAGGTTTGTAATGAAATATTTTGAAATGTTAATCATTGTAGTGGCGTTGTTCTTTTCTGGCTCATTAGTTGCTCAATCTGTGGAAATAACAAATCCTAAGGATGCCGATACAGTAAGTATTGAAGGGTTTATGGTTCATGTGAAAATTGAAGGGCTCCAAGAAATTATTAATGAAGAGCATCATGACTCATTCATTCAGCTTGATCTCTATACAGATGAATTTCTAGGAGGTGTGTATTTAGGCGCTTTTTGCCAACCTTCAGCAAGCTACAACTTTCATTTTTGGGGAAGGCAGGTTAGGTTTGTTCACCCTGATTTGTACCTAAATAGTTTTTGCACTTTTGAAAAGGATGACCTAAAAATCCTTTACCGCGCGGAGAACTTTGAGGAAATCTTGTACATAGACCCAGGTGATTCTATTGATGTGCGGTTCAGGGCTTGGGGTCACACGCCAATTAAATACTTTGAGGATGTAATCACAGTCACTGTCGAATAGCCATCAAGCCTCCCCACAGCATGGGGCTTCTTATAGAGAATACAGGGGAGGAGTCGATTTTTGTGAAAGGAGAGCCGTCAATAACTGGCGGCTCTTTCACATGGGGAGGGGTGCATCGAATGATCAGGGCGGTGACTGCGCGACCCGTTCCCCTCAGGAGGCGTACAGTTCCGCACAATTCGGGTTTTGGTAGCGGATTTTTTAGTGATAGGCTGTTAGCCCTCTGGCGGCTCTTTTCTTTTATATTTCATTCACTTAGCAATGCTTTTCAATTGGTGATCAATTTGGTGACCATTTACCCCATAACGAAAAACAGGAACTCAACATTTCTGCTAAGTTCCTGTCTTTGTTACTTAATTTGGCTCCCCGGGAAGGACTCGAACCATCGACCTAGTGATTAACAGTCATTCGCTGGAGCCATCTGAGCTATCGAGGAGTAACTACAGACAGTGTTGTTCATTTTAAGTAGGCAAGTCACACATCCAGGCTGTTCTTTCGTTTCCTCATTTTCAGGGTGTTTTTTATGAGTAGGAAAAAAGAATAACGACTAAAACTGATGTGTTATGCACCCCGAAGTCTATTCTCTGCCGCAGTGTGAAAAGGTAAGCTATTGATATGTATGGCGCGCCCGAGAGGATTCGAACCTCTGACCCCCAGATTAGGAATCTGGTGCTCTATCCGACTGAGCTACGGGCGCTTGTAAGGGAGCGTATTTTAGCAAAAAACGTAACGAAGACTCACTGCTTATTTTTTGTTTAATATAAACCCAAATTGTGACCGTTTTACGTCTTTCGATTTGACCAAGCCCGATGAAAGCTTTCCGACTGATACCGGAACATCGGGTCTGGCCCTATCGGAGTTGCCCTATGCCGCTTCATCAGTTTGGCGGACCGCCAGCACATCACAAGACGCGTTATTCAGTACACCGGTGGCAGTTGAACCAAGCGTACCGATGATACCTTGACCATGAGGGGCAACAACGATCAGGTCAACTTCATGCGCTTTTGCAAAACGAAGAATCTCATGTCTTGCCGATTTAGAGGTGATTCTAAGTTCCGTCTGAACATTTTGGTAATCAAGTGTTTGCCTTAGTTCATCCAGCTTGCTGCGTGCATGTTGAGCCACGGTATTATCTGTCTCGGCGCTGTTCTGAAATACAGAGGAGAGAGGGCCATTTCCTATCGGATAGTGTTCAATTATGTGCAGCAATATAAATGCACAGTTATTTTGTTTTGCAAGTAGTGATGCCCGTTTTACAGCTAGGCGGTTAATGTCACTAAAGTCAGTGGCAACCAGAATATTTTTGTATACGCTCATATTAATGCTCCTTGAGACTTCATTAAATTCTTAAGTAATTTCGGGTAATGGGCACCATTGCTTGATCATTCCGTCTATCCTCGCATCACCACGTATGCGAGGTAAACGAGATACAATCCAACGAACACGATTCCGTGTGATCGTCTAACAGTGTTGGTACGACTGGACACCAAAGCAAGAATTACCATCGCACTTGATCCAATTACCACCATCAAGTCCGTATTGCTAATGACATCGAATGGCAATTCAACCACGCTCGAGGTGAACCCCAGAACCCACAACAGGTTGAATATATTCGAGCCGATAATGTTGCCAACGGCGATATCAGTTTGGTTGCGGTATGCTGCTACTGCTGATGCCACTAACTCCGGGCAGGATGTTCCAACGGCAACAATAGTAAGGCCGATAAGTGCGTCGTTAACTTCCCAATCCTGTGCCAGGCCCACAGCTCCATCGACGACCCACTGTCCCCCAAAATACAAACCCAAAGCCCCTATTACAATAAAAGTGATCGCTCGTGCTGTTGATCCCTTGGATGCAACCTGTCGCACCGGACTTTCTTTGGTTTCGGAGGTTTTGTAAACATAGAGCATGAAGAGTAAGAAAAAGAACAACAAAATTGCACCGTCCAAATGGCTGATGCTCAACTCCGCTTTTTTTGAAAACAGATGCGCATTGGCAAGAAACCCAAGCAGAAGTGCCGCGCTAAGTGAAAACGGAATTTCTGATACCACAGTCGAGTTACGGACCGGTAGCGGGCGAATGATCGCGGCGAACCCCAATACCAGTAGTACATTGGCAATATTGCTGCCTAGAACATTGGCAATCGCGAGGTCGGATTTGTTCTGCAAGCCGGATGTGATGCTTACAAGAAACTCTGGCATTGAGGTTCCAAGCGAGACAACGGTCAAACCGATCGCCAGGGCTGAAATACCTAACCGGCTTGCGATCGCTGATGCGCCTTCAACCAATAGGCCAGCCCCTTTGACAAGCACAGCCAGGCCGAGTAACAGCAATAACCCATCCATTATGGAGGTATTGACCATAATGGCTACCCGACCACCTGCGACTCACTATCGATCAAGCGGATAAACTGGCCAATTGTTCTGTGCGACTCCAGTGGATGTCTCAGTTGCTGGTCAATGTCTATTTCATAGTTGTTTCGCCGACCCTCTTTTTTTATCGTCAAAACGCCAGCTTCGACCAGTCTTTTCACTATTCTTTGCACGGCACGCTCGGTAATGCCTACCTGAACTGCTATTTCTCGCGTCGTGGGTTGAGGCGTATGTGTCAAGCAAACAAGCACATGTGCGTTGTTACTGAAAAAAGTCCAGCCCTCAATTCTCCTGCTCCCATCCATTTGATTTACCATGCTGATTATAACGCGATAGAAATGTCGCATGTTATGATTGTGTATGTACATTTGAGTACTCTAAATCAAGATGGCGGAATATGCAGCATTCAAACTGTGAGTCTTGACTACTTAACAGATATCATTATTCTCTTGGCGGCCGCCGTTATAGTGGTGCCGTTATCCCGTTTAGCAAGGCTGGGTATTGTGCCCGGTTTTTTGATCGCAGGCGTTGCTGTGGGGCCTTCCGTATTGGGCCTGATCGACAACCAGGCCGAAATTGGTCATCTGGCGGAACTTGGCGTTGTGTTGCTTTTGTTCGTTATCGGAATTGAGCTTAAGCCCTCTCGGCTTTGGTTGATGCGGCGAATGGTCTTTGGTTTAGGCGCACTTCAGGTGGTTGTGACGGGGGTACTGATCTCCGTTGCAGTTATTTTTGTCTTTAATGTTGATCTCCAGTCTGCCCTGCTGATCGGGCCCGCTCTGGCGCTGTCATCAACTGCCTTTGTTCTTCAGCTGCTTATTGAACAAAAAATGCTGAACTCCAATTACGGTCGTACATCCATAGCCGTGTTGTTATTTCAGGATTTGGCTGTTGTACCGCTCCTCGCCCTGGTATCACTGTTAGCAGTAACAGAATTCAGTATCGAAAAAGATATCGGCCTTGCGTTGCTGGAAACCCTGATGATTCTTGCATTGGTCATCATAGGAGGCCGCTACCTGCTGCAACCCATACTGCATCTAATAGCACGCCTGGGATCTCCGGAAATTTTCACAACCTCTGCAGTGTTGCTGGTTCTCGGTACGGCAGTCCTGTTGGCTCAGGTTGGTTTGTCCATGGCCATGGGAGCGTTTGTTGCAGGATTGCTGGTAGCTGACTCGGAGTTTCGCCATCAGGTAGCCGCCGAGATTCAGCCTTTTCGGGGCTTGCTGCTAGGCCTGTTCTTTATGTCAATGGGTATGTCTCTTAATTTGAAAGTTTTCTTTGCCGAACCGCTGAGTTTCATCGGTCTTGTTCTGGTGCTTATGTTTACCAAGGTCACGATTCTGTGGATGTTGCTCCGGTTGTTTGGGCATAAGGGAGGGGTTGCGCAGGCAGTCTCTCTGTTGCTCGCACAAAGTGGAGAATTCGCGCTGATACTTTTTGCACTGGCATTTGATTCCGCTCTACTGAGTGAGGAACTATTTCAACAATTATTGGTAATAGTAGTGCTCAGTATGCTGGCGACTCCACCCCTGGCGCGGCTGGCTCATCGGCTGGCTGTTTCGCGTAGGAGCGAGCAAGTGGAAAGCGAGTTTGAAGAAATGGATGTGGTCTCCAAGGCAATCGTGATTGTGGGGTTCGGCCATGTCGGACGCAAGGTAGGGGAGATTCTTGAAATAAGGAAAGTTCCATATGTAGCTGTCGACAACGACGCCGGGGTCGTCAAGCGGGGACGCAATGCAGGTCGCTCCGTATTTTATGGGGATGCACGGCAACCCGATGTCCTGAGGAGTTTGGGAGTAGGTGAGGCGCGCCTGGTGATAGTCACTGTTGATGATTTTCAGGCAACTGAGCAAGTGGTGTCTTCATTGCACCATAGCTTTCCAAAGATGGAAATCCTGGTGCGTGGGCATGATTTGGAAAATTGCAGGAGTCTCAAGGCACAAGGTGCATGGTTTACTGTTTCAGAGAATCTCGAGGCGAGTACTGCACTTGCCCGGGCGGCGTTGTCACAGGTCAGGGCAAACGATGCGGAAAACGAATTGATTATTGATCAATTTCGTAGAGATTATTATTCAGACCCTAAAAGGGAAAGCTAAAAAAGCATTGGAAATCGGGTGTGAATTTATTGGGCGTCGAGTAACTTTACGGCGCAGACAATCATTATGGGTAAAACAACGATGAGTTGTGTAATATATTTGATGAGATGTGGGTGTCGCAGTATTCTTGTTTTGGAATTTCCTTCTGGAGCAACTATGCTTGACGGTACTTGCGGATAAAAAGAAGTTAATGCTTGAAAATATTCAATGAATTAAAGCGCCGAAAAGTATTCCGTGTGGGCATTGCCTACATGTTTATTGCGTGGTTGGTAGCCCAGGTTTTACAGTTAGTGTTTGAGAGCTTTGGCACACCGGACTGGGCGATAAGAACCGTGCTGGTGCTATTGGCCACCGGCTTTCCCCTTGCCCTCTTTCTTGCCTGGGCATTTGAAATCACATCCGATGGGGTCAAGCGCGAACACCAGTTGGATCGATCGCAGCCCATTACGCCGAAGACAATCAGGAGGCTTAGGGATAATGCACCTTCAGCAGGAAAACTCAATTTATTGATATACAAAAGTCGTTGTAAGGGCTTGGCTAACTGGGATTTGGTGGAGTCGATTCTTGCCAGCAGCATGCGTAATAATCCGGCAAATGATATTACAGGCGTACTGGTTGTTACGGAAACTCACTTTCTCCAGGTATTGGAAGGGCCGTTTGAACCATTGAATGCAACCTTTGAGCGGATCGCCCGCGATATGCGTCATGAAGGGACACAATTGATCAGTTTCACTGCGATTCGGGAGAGACGATTTACGGATTGGGCCATGCATGGTATTGGCCTGTTTGACCTCAACCAGGAATTGAAATCAAGCTTGTGTTTGAAGTTCGGTGAAGAAAACGGAAACGTTCGTTTGCCCAACTCTGCCCATGAAGTAATGGAATTGCTGGACATACTGTTATCTGAAGAGCAACTTGGTAGCGCTGCCGAGAAGTGAAATCCGGAATTATCCTGGCCTGCCTCGCCACTGGAGGCAGGCGAAATCACCCACCAACCTCTTATCATTTGCTTCTAAGACGACCCTGTTGCCACAAAAGAAAAATGGCAGGAATAACAGCCAGGGTTAAAATGGTTGCACTGACCATTCCGCCTACCATTGGGGCTGCAATTCGACGCATGACTTCAGAACCGGTACCACTGCCCAGCATGATGGGTAGCAGGCCCGCAATAATGGCGGCAACGGTCATCATGATGGGACGAACCCGCATCAGGGCACCATCATGGACAGCATTTTTAATGTCTTTTGGCTGTACACCCCTGCCGGCTTTCTCTGCCTTAATCTGATGACTTTTTAGTGCCTGCTTCAGATAAACCAGCATGACCACACCGATTTCCACAGCCACACCGGCCAGGGCAATAAAGCCAACGCCTACTGCAACCGACAGGTTGTAATCAAGAAGGTAAAGTAGCCACAGGCCACCGGTGAGAGCCATGGGTAGCGTGCCGAGGATAATCAGCACTTCAACCACATTCCTGAAGTTGAGGAACAGCAGCAACATGATGGTGATGATGGTAATCGGGATCACGACGGCCAGGTGCTCCTTGGCCCGTTCCATGTACTCATATTGCCCGGACCAGGTAATTGAGTAACCCGCAGGAAGGTCAACCCGATCGGCGACGGCTTTGCGGGCGGCATCGACATAGGTTCCGAGATCCACACCTTCGATATCAATATAAATCCAGCCATTAAGACGTGCATTTTCGCTTTTTATCATCGGGGGGCCGTCTTCTATACGAAGATCGGCAACGGCTTGCAGCGTGATGTGCTGGCCCGCGGGTGTAACGATGGGTAACAGTTTGAGTTGTCCCAGTGAATCGCGCATATTACGTGGGTAGCGCAGGTTGACAGGGTAACGTTCAAGCCCCTCCACCGTTTCGGTTACATTCATGCCACCGATGGCGGTTTTCACCACGTCCTGAACGTCATCGATATTGAGTCCGTAGCGAGAGGCGGCATCACGGTCGATATCGACAGTTACGTAGCGTCCGCCGGCAACCCGCTCGGCATAGGCCGAGGTCGTTCCAGGTACGCCCAGCAACACCTTTTCAATGTCTTTACCAATGGATTCAATAACGCTGAGATCAGCGCCGCCAATCTTGATGCCAACCGGGGTCTTGATACCGGTGGCGAGCATGTCGATGCGTGTCTTTATTGGCCATACCCAGGCATTGGTTACACCCGGCAGTTTCAGGCGCTGGTTTAACTCTTCCTTGATACTATCCATGGTCACACCGGGCCGCCACTCGGATTCGGGTTTCAGTTGTATGACACTTTCGATCATCGTTAGCGGTGCCGGATCAGTCGCGGTTTCAGCCCGGCCGATCTTTCCGAAAACTGATTTCACTTCTGGAACCGAGTAAATGAGTTTATCGGTCTGCTGTAGCAGTTGCTGGGCCTTGCCGATGGATATGCCCGGGAAGGTGGTTGGCATATACATGATGTCGCCTTCATTCAGATCGGGCATGAATTCTGACCCCAGTTTGCTTGCAGGCCACATGCCCACAACAACAAGTACAGCCGATACCATCAGTACTATTACCGGTCGATGTGTCACGGCGTTGATCAATGGCCGGTAGAGCCAGATCATCAGGCGGTTGAGCGGGTTTTTGTGCTCTGGTGTGATCTTTCCGCGAATGAAGTAACCCATCAATACTGGTACGAGGGTAATGGATAAAATCGCAGCACCCGCCATGGAATAGGTCTTGGTAAATGCCAGCGGCGCGAACATCCGGCCTTCCTGGGCCTGCAGGGTAAATACCGGCAAAAAGCTCAGGGTAATAATCAGCAGCGAGAAGAACAGGGGAGGGCCAACCTCAGTGGCTGCCTCTGCTATTACGTCCCAGTGTTTTTTGGGATCATAGTCATCCTGCTCCATTTTCTTATGCACGGTCTCGATCATGACGATGGCAGCGTCGACCATGGCGCCGATTGCGATGGCAATACCGCCAAGCGACATGATGTTGGCATTGAGCCCCTGGAAACGCATGACCAGAAAGGCAATGATGATTCCTATAGGTAAGGAAATGATCACGACCAGTGAAGACCGGAAGTGAAACAGAAACAGGATACAAACAAGCACAACGACCAGGAATTCCTGGATCAGTTTGGTGTTCAAAGTTTCCACAGAGCGGTCGATCAGGGCAGAGCGGTTGTAGGTTTCAATCACTTCTACACCGTCCGGTAGGCTGTCCTGCAACTCGGCAAGCCTTTCTTTAACGCCAGCGATGGTGGTCCGGGCATTCTCACCAAAACGCATCACCACCACGGCACCTACAACTTCACCTTCACCATTCAGCTCTGAAATACCACGTCTGAGTTGCGGGCCCATACGGATGTCCGCGATATCTTTCAGCCTCACCGGTGTGCCTTTGTCGTTCATGCCCAATGGTATTTTTTCGAGATCGGCAATGGATGTCAGGTAGCCGGTTGCCCGGACCATGTACTCGGCTTCCCCCATTTCAACCACGGAGCCACCCACTTCCTGGTTACCGCGTTTGATCGCATTGCGAACCTGGGCCAGCGAAAAGTTGTAGGCCTGCAGTGCGTCCGGGTCAATCACCACCTGGTATTGCTGAACCATACCTCCAATGGTGGCAACCTCGGCGACTCCAGGTACCGTTTGCAATTCAAATCTTAAAAACCAGTCCTGTATGGATCGCAACTGGACAAGGTCATGAGTACCTGTGCGGTCGACCAGTGCATATTCATAAACCCAGCCAACACCGGTCGCATCCGGACCCAACGCCGGTTTGGCGCCAGGCGGCAGGTCTCCGGCCACCTGGTTCAGATATTCCAGTACCCTCGAGCGGGCCCAGTACAGATCAGTGCCGTCCTCGAAGATGACGTAAACAAATGAATCACCAAAAAAGGAATAACCCCGAACTGTGACAGCACCGGGCACCGCCAGCATTGCCGTGGTTAACGGGTAAGTAACCTGGTCTTCAACCACCTGGGGTGCCTGACCCGGGTAGTTGGTCTTGATGATCACCTGGACATCTGACAAATCAGGCAGGGCATCAATGGGTGTGGTGATAATGGCCTGAATGCCGGCCACTACCAGTATCCCTGACATCAACAATACAAGAATGCGGTTGTTTAACGACCACCTGATAATGGCATTGATCACGATGAACTCTCCTCCTGATGGATGCCATGGCCTTCGTCTGAATCTGTTCCGCTGGTTTCAGGTTTATGAATAATGCTGATGACGTAATCACCGACATCTGACTGGCCCAGTGCAAAATGAACACTCTGACCAACCTGGATTGATTCCAGACTTGCGCCAGGTAGTACATCGAATTCCATTGTCATTGCGGCCCAGCCGAGAGTCTCGATGGGTCCGTGAGTGATTCTTACTCGACGGGCTGTCGGATCCACTGCTTCAACAACGCCGCTACCGTAAACAGTCTGATTATCTGCCAGACCGTCATCCGAAAGCTGGCTATCAAGCCGTTGGATACTGCCGGCCAGGCTGGCTTCAGAATCAATCAGGAATTGTGCGGAAGTGACGACTTCATCACCTACCTGAAGACCTGCAACAATTTCGACCCAGCTTCCACTTTCTATTCCACTCACCACTTCATGGACAGTGAATTTACCATTGCCCAGAGCCACCACGACCCGGTCGATATCCTGCCCGCGGATAAGTGCTTCTCTTGGAATGCTCAATGCTCCCGGATGCGACTTGCCGAATATCGTTACACGGGCATACATATTCGGCTTCATGCGTTCGTCCGGGTTATCGAAGCGAAGCCGGACCTGAAGTGTGCGGGTTTTCGGATCCAATACCGGATAAACGTAATCAACCCGGCCGCTGAATACCTCACCCGGCAGGTAATTAAAACGCGCTTCAGCGGATTGTGATTCCATCACCCAGTCAGCTTGCGATTCAAAAACCTCTGCCTGTAACCACACGCTGGAAAGGTCAGCGAGGCTCATGATTTCAGTCGCCGGTTTTACAAAAATACCTTCCTTTACATTAAGGCTGGTCACTGTGCCATCCTGCGGAGCGAGAACCTGGACTGTATTGGTCACTTTTGAGGTCTTCGCCAAACGCCGGATATCATCCTGAACCATGCCGAGCGCCAATAATTTCTCTTCGGCTGCGCCTGACATCCGTGCATCGTTGCGACGTTTGGCCTGGACATATTCTTTTTGCGCATTGACCACTTGCGGTGAATAGAATTCAAACAGCAGTTGTCCCTTTTTGACACGTTCACCCTCGTTTTTAACCAGCAAGCGCTCAATCCAGCCCTCGGTACGCAAATTGATCTGGCTGACGCGGGTTTCATCAAATCCGACATAACCGGTTGCTTCGACTTTGCGCCAGAGTGAGCGCCTCTCCGCCTTGCTGGTGCGTACACCCAGGCTTTGTTCAACGGCGGCACTTATGTGCACCGCATCACTATCTGCACCTTCTTCTGCATAAACCGGTACCAGGTCCATACCCATCGGTGATTTGCCGGGCTTATCCCGCCTGAAAGCGGGGTCCATGGGTGCTACCCAGTAAAGAATTTCAGGTTCTTTTTCTTCTTCGGCGTAAACCGGCACCAGGTCCATTCCCATCGGCGACTTACCAGGCTCATCACGTCGGTAATCCGGATCCATGGGCGCAACCCAGTAAAGGATTTCCTTTTCGGTACTTTGATTGCCCGCGGTCGGTTTGATTATGTTCTGCCCAAACGTTGTGTACTTGCTGATTAGTACTCCGCCAGCAAGGCCGGTTAGCAAGGCAATGGCGAGTGGCAGTATGATTTTACCTGCCATTTTTCTATTCAGGTTCATGACGCTTCTCCCTGGAAGTACAGCAACCGCGCGCGGGTGATGATTTCATCGGCACGCAGGGATGCATGGCTTAATTTGAGTTCGTATTCACCGATCCGGGCGCGCATTAATGTGGTCAGGTCATCGACCGCATCCTGGTAGGCTTCAAACGCTGCTTCAGCATTAAACGCCGCCTGTGGTAACAGGTACTCCTGGTAGAGACCGAGACGTTCCTGTTCACGCGCCAGCGTTGCGGCACTCTCTTCAATTCTGGCCTTCATGGAACGGAAAACATCATCGCTGGCATATTGGGTTGCAGAGGTTTCTGCGATGCTGGATGCCAACACGCGATCCTGGCGGTTTTTTGTAAATAGTGGAATATCCATAGTGACGAATACCGAGAAAAAATCGGTGCGGTCGGTTCCGTTTGGGTTCTGTCCGCCGCGACCGCCATAAGCCAGGTCAACTGCAAACCCAGGTTTATACGCCTGGCGCGCTATTTCCTCGGTGGTTCTGGACTTGGCAATCTCATGTTGCCAGGCCCGTACATGAGGGTGATCAACCAGGTTTGATATAAGTTGCTGTGAAGGCGAGGGCTGCATGATTTGCGGCCAAAGTGGATCAAGTTGACGGTAGGCGTCAGCACCGATTCTTTCCGCCAGCCGTGCCCGAGCCTCCTCTTCCTTTTGCCTGATACGGGTAAGCCTTTCCTCAACCTTGGATAGCTCCAGTTGGGCTTGCACAACATCCTGCTGGTGTGCACGGCCATTGGCGTAGTAGTCACGGGTAATCTCGGCCAGGTCCTTGAATACAATTATTGATTGTTCAAGTATCTTCTGTCGCTCCTGGTGCAGGTATATCCGGGTGTACTCTTCGCGCACGGCCAACCGTATTCGTAGTTCCCGGTCTTCAGCTTCAGCATCGTTGCGTGCAACTGACTCGTTGATGCGTGACTTGCTGAGTGAGCGGGTTTGTCCACGCGGAAACATTTGCCGTACACCGATCACAGCCTGCGTCATGGGTTCCTGACCCAGGTTGAATGAATCAACCGGCAGGTTGGCAAAGCCAAGTTTTAGCTTGGGGTCTGGCAGACTTTCAGCCGCCACTGATAGTTCAGACATCGATTGGCTGCGGGCACCCATGGCCTGCAACGTAGGGTCGTCTCTCAATGCAATCCGGACAGCTTCTTCAACCGTCAGATCAGCAGCAATGACAGGTGCTGCACCTGCAAACAGGAACAGTGTGACCGCAGCTAAGCGGCGAAATGCCTTATCGGCGAGGAACTGGTACATCGTACTCTCCACAACACCACAGGCTTAACCTGTGTGACAAACAACAATCAAAAGATGACCGCTAATACGCAGTCATAATGAAGTTTTGTTCAGACGATTGGAGGGCGGAATGGAGGAGCGGAATGACTGGGGAGTTCGACACCGGAAGATAATCCGGGGGAATAATTAGTGGCCCAACGTGCGCTGAGTTTAAGAATGCTGGGCAATGTTGAAACCGTTGCGTTACAAGACCCGCAATGCATCATACTGTCACATCCTGACTGAGAGTCAGAGTCGTCGGCGTCGTCAGAATCACAGCAATCGTGCGCGCCGGCATCGCTATGTTGCATCTTTTGCGGGGCTTCCTGACCTGATTCCATATCACAGAAACCGGCCTGCAAAGGCTGGATGCTGATCAGTAGAACAAGAATAAAAGTCAGGGTTTTCATACTATTTAAAATATACTACTTGGCCTTTGGAAGTCAAAATTCACAATTGGTTCCGTGCTGATTTCTGGAACTTACGGTCGGTGCAAGTATAGCGTAAGCCCCATTTCAAAGCAGCAACTTACATTATGGTGCTCTTGGTAATGGTCACGATCACCGATGTTACATATACCGGATCTGATTCTGTGAATCAGGACGAAAAGGCAGTCGGTATATTAAAACAATAGGATGCGTTAGAGGATTCAATGGACAAATACGTCATCAATAGGCGTCTTTCATTGCGATCAGGTCGTCCGTAATTATATTTTTACGCCAACCCAGAAAACGGTCGGACAGGGCCTCGTTTTCCGGTAAAAGGATCAGAGCTTCCAATTCACGCCGCGATGCCAGCAGGGCCGGGTCAACCGAAAGTTCTTTTGCTTTTTGCTGTACCAATTGCCGCATGTCGTTCATCAGGCCGCGGTGTGCCGATGTTAGTGAAGCGGGAGAGGGCGCAGTTATGCCTTGTTTGACCACCTGGTCAATGAGATCGATAACGGCCGACCCGTTACGTTGCACTGCTTTTGGATGCCAGACATCCAGTTCGGATAATTCTGCCAGGTTAGCGGGTTGCTTGTTGGCTATAGTCATCAGGGCATTATCTTTAATCACAAAACCACGGGCCAGGTTCCGCTTTTCTGCCTGTTCGTCCCGCCAGGTGGCGAGCGACTGCAGTATGGCCAGGGCGGTACCATCGAGTCGGTTATTACCATTAAATCTTTTCCAGGACTGTGACGCGTCTGCAGGTGTTTTAGCCTTGCTCAACAACCTTGCACAGTCCTCAGCAAGCCAGTTCTCCCGGCCTAACTCTTCAAGGCTTGCCAATAACTGCCTGTACATCATGGGCAGCAGGCATACATCCAGAGCTGCGTATCGTATCTGCGCCGGCCGCAATGGCCTCTTGCACCAGTTTGAGCGTGTTTCACCCTTGTCTATGGTGATACTGAGAAGCCATTCAACCGTCGAGTGGTAGCCCATCTGCAATGACTGGCCGAGCATGGCACAGGCGATCTGCGTGTCAAATAACGGGTCGGGTACGGCGCCTGTTGTGTACAGCAGAACATCAAGGTCCTCGGACGGGGCATGCAGAATTTTTACGATGGCCTGGTTACTGAAAAGAGCCGTCAGCGGTTCAAGAGAACTGGTTTTCAGCGGGTCTACCAACCATACTTTTTTGCCATCCGATAATTGCACGAGTCCAAGGTCAGCGCGCCAGGTTCTCTCTCGGACGAACTCGGTATCAATACCAATGACCTCACACTGTAACCAGTCATTGACCGCTTGCT
>JAOUCZ010000128.1 GCA_029859505.1 Lysobacterales bacterium
CCTGTTCGACGGTTTAGGTGACCTGACAACCGGTCCTCAAGTGACAAAAGCCTGCCTCAGCTGCCATGAAGATGCAGGTGAGCAGATGCTGCATACGGCCCATTGGAAATGGGAGTCCGAACCAACCGAGATCGAAGGCCGGGAAGGGCTGTTCACAACCGGTAAGAAAAAATCCATCAATAATTTTTGTATTGGTATCCAGGGGAACTGGGCATCCTGCACGGCCTGCCATACCGGCTATGGCTGGGATGACGCCGATTTTGATTTCGAGGAAGAGACCAATGTCGACTGCCTGGTCTGCCATGATAATTCCGGAGTCTACCGCAAGGGCAAGGCAGGTCTGCCGCTTGAAGGGGTAGACCTGATGGCTGCGGCGAAAAGCGTTGCGGTTCCAACGCGTGACAACTGCGGCGGCTGCCACTTCCGGGGCGGCGGTGGTAATGCTGTTAAACATGGTGACCTGGATGAAAGCCTCTATTACCCGTCTGAAGGCATTGATGTCCACATGGGCCGTTACGATTTTCAGTGTGTAGACTGCCATCAGACCAAGGATCATGTCATCGGCGGTCGTTCAACCACAGTTAGCCTGGACAATGAGAACCAGATTGCCTGTACGGATTGTCACAACTCCAAATTACATGATGATGCCCGTATCAATGCGCATACCGACACGGTCGCATGTCAGACCTGCCATGTTCCGGAAATCGCGGTTGCGCAAGCTACCAAGACGCATTGGGACTGGTCAAAGGCCGGTGATGATTTCAGAGATGATGATCCACATCACTACCTCAAAATCAAAGGTGAATTCATCTATGAGAAGAACCTGAAGCCTGAATACCGCTGGTACAACGGCCTGGCCAACCGCTACCTGATGGGTGATGAGATCAATAGCGAAGGCAGTACAGCACTGAATGCACCCCGCGGTGATATCCGTGATCCGGGTGCGAAGATCTGGCCTTTCAAGATTCACCGTGCCAAACAACCCTACGACACCGAATATAACTATTTGCTGCAACCGGTAACTTCGGGTGAAGGCGGTTACTGGAAAGATTTCGACTGGGACAAGGCCTTTCGTCTTGGTGAAGAAGTTTCAGGAACACGTTACAGCGGTAACTATGGTTTTGCAGAAACAGAAATGTTCTGGCCATCGACACATATGGTGGCAACCAAGAACAAGGCGCTGCAATGCCTGGCATGTCATTCAGAGGACGGCAGAATGGATTGGCATGCACTTGGATATGACGGAGACCCTATCAAGCAAGGCAGCCAGACCCGTAAAAGAATAGTACAGGATCAAGTGAGTACGGATCATGAATAAGCAGGGCAAGAATATGAGAAATTCCCTTCTGGCCGGTTTACTGCTGTCTGTATTCAGCCTGTCATCGGTTGCCAACGGGTTACATCCCCAAGTGCCGTTACTGGACGCCCTGGGTAATCCCGTCGTTGAGAGCGGTCTGCCTATGTCCACCATGACCAGTTGTGGTGGAGACTGTCACCAGACATCCTACATCATGACCAACAGCGACCATGCCGATGCGGGCGCAAGCCAGGCGGGGCAGGGCGAAAGTGTACACGAGTGGCAACTGGGTCCCGGTTACTTCGGTGGCTGGGATCCGTTGGCCTATGATACAGATGGTCTGACCCCGGATGGGAATATGGATCTGGACGCATGGCTGAGGCGCTACGGTTCCCGGCATGTCGGTGGTGGGCCGGTTGCTGGTCTCGTCGAAATGGACTGCCTGCTTTGCCATACGGATATCGACCAATCTGCACGGACTGCAGCACTCGGCAGCGGCGATTTTGCGTGGGCCAATTCCGCCGCTTTGTCCTCGCTTGGCGTGCTTGTACAGAATGATGGTCAGTGGCTGTGGGATGCCTCCAAATTTGAGGCCAACGGTGTTCTTCAAGAAGGCTTGCTCAATATTCGAAAACCAAGTGATGAGAATTGTGCCCTGTGCCACGGTATCGCCGAGAGCAGCCTGGACAGACCTCTCACCATACCGGTGGATCAAAACACAAGACATAACACCAACCGGACCGGCCAGATCATTTCACCGCAGAAATTGCTTAACAGCGGTTTGAATATCTCCGGTAAAGAAGACCTGGACTATCCTTTCGATGTTCACACCGATCGCGTGGTTGGCTGTGTAAATTGCCACTACTCTTTGAATAATCCCGTGTATTTCAGGCAGCGTGAAGAAAGCCAGCCGGTTCATTTGGATTTTGATCCGCGACGTCTGAGTAATGCTGATTACCTGGTACGCCCCTTACACCAGTTTGCCAAGGGTCAGTCCACATTAGGCCTGGCAGCGGTGGATACTGAAAACAGCTTGCGTCGTTGTGAATCCTGTCACGATGCCGAAAATGTACATGAATGGCTACCGTACAAAAAACGGCATTTCACTTCACTTGCGTGCGAGTCCTGCCATATACCCAAATTGTTTGGACCTGGCTTGCAGACCGTTGACTGGACCATGCTGGACAGTGAAGAGCAACCATTACGACAGTACCGTAACGTCAGCGGAGATCCGGTAGAGGTGGACAGTCTGATTGAAGGGTTCAGGCCGTTGATTCTGCCAAGAGCCAATGCGGAGGGTGATTTCCGCCTGGCGCCATTTAACCTGGTAACTACCTGGTACTGGAGTACCGGTGATCAGGCCATGCCCGTATCGAGACAACATCTCGAAGAGGCGATATTTGTAAATGGCGCCTATCACCCTGACCTGATAGCTGCCATGGATGCAGACGGGGATGGTCAATTATCAGGTGCTGAACTTCGCCTGGTTGATGAGGCCAGTGTCAACGCGGTCAGGAGCCGTCTTGAGGCCATTGGTTTGACCGGACTGCAGATACGCGCCGAAGTCACGCCGTTTTCGATCAGTCATAATGTAGTCAACGGCCAGCGGGCAACCAAGGATTGCTCTATGTGTCACGACCGTGATTCCGTATTGGCAGCATCCTTCAGCCTCTCCGACTACCAGCCTGGAGATGTGCAACCGCAGATGGGTTCTTATGCCGGGGTTAAACTGTCCGGTGAGGTTTCTACCGGTTCAACCGGTGGTGCAAACTTCCTTTCCAATAACCGCAGCGCAGGCTTTTACATTATCGGTCTGCATGCGGAGAAATGGGTAGACCTGTTGGGTATGCTGATGTTTATGGGCATCATTTTTGGTGTCAGCGTGCACTCAATTGCCCGTTATATCTCATCACGCCGGCGGCCGCCTGCTCATCATGAGTATAAACGTGTCCATATGTATGATGCCTACGAGCGCCTGTGGCACTGGATGCAGGCTGCTGCAATTTTACTGTTGCTGTTCACCGGCTTAATCATTCACAAACCGCATTTCTTCGGGATGTTCAGCTTCCCTTACATGGTGAACGTACATAACGTGCTTGGTTTTATCCTGTTGACGAATGCCGTTCTGTCGCTGTTCTATCACCTCGCAAGTGGCGAAGTACGCCAGTATCTGCCGAAGCCCAAGGGTTTCATCGCCAATACCATGGCGCAGGCGATGTACTACAGCCAGGGTATTTTTGCAGGTAAACCCCATCCCATGGAAAAAACCAAGGAGAACAAGCTCAATCCATTGCAGCAGGTCACTTACCTGGCGATCTTGAATATCCTGCTACCGGCCCAGATTATTACTGGTGTACTGATCTGGGGTTTGCAGCGCTGGCCGCATATCGCCGCAGAGCTGGGTGGTCTGCCGATGCTGGCATTGGTGCATACCCTGGTAGCCTGGACATTTGCCACCTTTATCGTTATGCATATTTACCTGACAACCACCGGCCATACACCAACCGCGGGCATCAAGTCCATGATCGTTGGCTGGGATGAAGTAGAGAAACACGCGGACGATCCGGTAACGGACGGCCCGCAAGGAGCGTCAAAATGAGTCAAGCAGTAAGGGCCAAGCCCTATTTAAACCCCTACCTGGCCGGTACCCTTTTGGGTATCGTGCTGTTTCTCGCATTTTTTATCACCGGCTCCGGCCTGGGCGCCTCCGGTGGTCTTAACCGCTTGCTGGTTTATGTGCAAAACGAGGTGAATCCACAACACATAGACCAGGTGGCCTACTTGTTGAAAATGGCTGGAGGAAATTCCAATCCACTCGATAGCTGGATTGTATTCCTGACAGTCGGGACAATTTTTGGCGGATTAATCTCCGGAATACTTGGTCGCCGTATGAAGTTTGAAACCAATAAAGGGCCGCAAATCAGCAACCCAACTCGTTGGTTGATGGCCTTTGCCGGTGGTGCACTGATGGGATATGGCGCACGTCTGGCCAGGGGCTGTACATCAGGTCAGGCACTATCCGGTGGCGCAGTTTTATCTGTTGGCAGCTGGGCTTTCATGTTCGCGGTGTTTGCCGGTGCTTATGCATTGGCTTACTTTTTCCGTAAAGCCTGGAATTGAGGAGAATTATCATGGCTAACTTCCCACTTCCTCTCGCTGATTTATTGGGTCACTGGGGTTCTTATGGAGTTTACGCGATCATCGGTATCGCGTTTGGTATGACCCTTGAAAGCGCCGGTTTTGGCAACTCAAAACTGCTGGCTGCCCAGTTCTACTTTAAGGACATGCGTGTATTCAAGGTCATGTTTACCGCCATTATCGTGGCAATGACCCTGATCTTCCTGTCCTCTTCACTCGGTCTGCTGGACTATAACCTGATCTGGGTACCACCCACTTACCTGTGGCCCGGTATTGTTGGTGGTCTGATCATGGGTGTCGGCTTTATTGTCGGTGGTTTTTGCCCGGGTACATCTCTGGTAGGCCTGGCAACCGGCAAGATTGACGCGTTTGTATTTGTACTGGGTGTCCTGTTTGGTATTTACATGTTTGGAGAAACAGTCAGTAGTTTCGCGACGTTCTTTGATAGCTCCAACATGGGTCGTTTCACATTACCTGAGCTGTTCAATGCCAGTTATGGCGTTGTCGTGATCTCCATTGTGGTTGCGGCGCTTGTGCTCTTTGTGCTCGCGGAAAAAGTTGAAGCAATGGTCAATGATAAGCCGCAGCAAAGGCTTCCAGGCTGGTTAAAACCTGCTGCCGGTGGACTGGTTGCACTGGCTGCTGTCGTGTTGATTATCGGCCAGCCCAGTAACGAGGACCGTTGGCAGGCAATTGCAGCCGAAAGCGAGGCAAAGCTTGAGGGTCGCGCGGTACAAATTTCGAGTGGCGAATTTATCAAGTATCGGGATGACTCGAAAATCAAGATCATTCCCCTGGACGTGCGTGAAGAGCGTTACTACAACCAGTTCCACCTTCGGGGCGCGGTTCATGTACCACTGGACCAGGTACAGGCAAAAGCCAGGGAATTGCAATTTGAGCCTGCCAATACCATTTTCGTCACTATCAGTAATGATGAGGCCGCGGCGACAGAGGCCTGGAAGATCCTGAAAGCTGAAAGTGTGCCGAATATCTATATCCTCGAAGGCGGGATCAATGCCTGGTTGAAGACCTACGCAGGTGACAGCATCAGTGATGAGCAGCGGGTCTATAACCGGCAGGAGGATCAGATGGCTTACAAGTTCAATGCGGCTACCGGCTCCCGCCACCCGGCAGCAGCACCCAGTCCGCATTTGCTTGATCTGAAATATGAGCCCAAGGTGATCCTGGAGCTAAAGCGCGCTCCCACCAGTGGTGGTTGCGGCTGAGGGTTCAGTTAATATCTGGTTTTAAACTATGAAGATACCGGCCCCTCTCAGGGCCGGTTCGCAGTTCGCACACTGCTGAAGCCAGGACATTCCCCTTCTATATCCCCAGACTATCTTTCAGGCCCTTTCCAGGGCCGCTTAACACACCACTGAATCTTTAAATTTGTTGTCTTTGGTCCAGACATTGATAACAAGCTTGTTATTAGAGGATAGGACCTGCCATATTGTCTCTGATTTAGCCGGACAAATACTATTCAGAACCGCCTGTCTTTTGGCCGGGTCCCTATTCATCGGACCCGGTACAAGAAAGCCGACTTTAATATCGGGGCCAATTTCTCTTGCTCCCCTGAAAAGCCATCCGCCAGCGCTTGCACTAAGGCTCGCAACGGGGTGCTCGACATAGTAATTATTGACCCAGACCAAGGATTCGTAGCTTATGGGTTCTGGTTGCCCGCATCCAGACAATAGTGCTACGGCTGCTATACCACTCAAAATTTCCCTTTTCACGATTCTTCCCTTTTCATGTTTCTTCCCTTTACTCACTTTATGAGCGACGCATCACGCATAGGCTCAGTAAGACATGGATATTGTTACCTCCTCTACCCAATGGGTCTACTGTAAAATATTACAGATCAACGTTTTAGAGATGATTTAGCTGGCTTGGGGTATCCATGTCAAAGGCGGCATTTTTTGACGCTATAGTTGTGAGCAATTCCGGGTAACTTTTGATTATGCTGCGAGCCCCGCTGTCGCCATCAAGCGCTTGTAAATTGCCAAAGCAACTGGCTGGAAAGATCACTGGTGGCATGAGTTGACCATTTGCTTCAGCGCAAACGATACGCTTCGGATCGGACTGCCATTCTTCTGCCAAAACTTTAAGATCTGAAGTTAGAATCCGCCACTGATCACAGAGAAGTATCATGACCCCGGTCGACTCCGGGTTGATGCCGGCGATTCCGGTGGCGATAGATCGACCCATTCCAGCGGACCAGTCAGGATTATGAACCCAGCATACCGGGACAGTCTGGAATGCACCCTTTACCGCTTCCGCGTTCGCACCGGTGACGACAATGATCTCCCGTGGGGTGATTGAATGTGCTGTCTCGACTGCGTGCTGAATCAAGGTCTTTTTTTTGTATCGCAAAAGTTGTTTGGGCTGACCCAATCTCTTGCTGACGCCGGCTGCCGGAATCAGCACACTGAGTCGCGGGTAGCTCATGCGTTAATTTGGGTCAGCATGCTGCCGTCACGCCGGTTAAGGAAAGCATGGATTTCAGCAACGATTGCCAGCGCTATGGATTCCGGCATTTCTGCACCAATGTCCAGACCGGCCGGTCCGTAGACATGAACACCGGATGCGCCTATTTCATCCAGCAGACGATCCCGGCGGGCACGCGGCCCCAGCAGTCCGATATAAGATAAGGAGGCTTCAACGACCTGTGACAGGTAAGAGCGGTCGTGGCCGAGGTGATGGGTCATCAGGACAGTGGCGTCCAACTCCCCCAGCGCTATATTTTGACTGAGTTCAGCGGGTTGTAATACCCGAACCTCGCACTGCGCTGGAAAACGGTCCGCACGTGCAAAACCTGGACGGTGGTCGACAATGGTGCATTTCCAGCCCATTTCAATTGCCAACCGGGCCACGGGTACAGCATCATGCCCGGCACCGCAGATCAGGATCGCAGGCGGTGGCATGATGGGGATCAGCAGCAAATCAATCGTGCCGGAGGCCGTTCTGATACTGTCCTGCCAATAACGCCTGGACATGTTATGCCCGCTGGCCACCGAAGCGCCTTCGTTTGTTCGCTTGCTTTGCATCAATAAGCTGTCACCCGCGCTGAACCCGGTACCGCAGTCGAGTGAAAAGTCGCCGGCAGAATAACCCGGGTCATTGCTTGAAGTGACCAGGCTTAACAGGCCGCTGTTCCTGTTTTTCCAGGCACGGTCGAGGGTCTCAAGAAAGCCAAACCCTGTGTTGCTGTCCAGGCGCTGAAGCATCAGGTGAATGATACCGTCACAGCCAAGACCGAGACCCCATGCAAAATCGTCACCTTCGCTCATGTTATAACAGACATTGCGGGTTTTTCCGTCTTCGAAAACTCCCCTGGCATGCGCAGCGAGATCGGATTCGAGACAACCCCCGGAAATAAGACCACGATAGCTGCTGTCCGCAGCGATCAGCATCATGGCACCGGGTTTACGGTAGGTTGAACCCTGTGTTGCAACGACCGTACCCAGTACCAGTGCATCATCGCCCTGGTGTGCGTCATAGAACTCCAGTAAAGCGGTTAGTCCAAGATGCATCAGTTCAACCTGCTAAAAAAATTAGCCAGCCTATTTGCCGGGCTCTGTTGGCAATGGCGGTGCCTGTTTCGAGACCGGATTTTTAAACCCTTGCAGTTGTGACAATACCTCCGAGATCGCCATCTCGAGTTGGCTGTCGCGACCCTGGTTGCTCGCAATCGGGTCGAGTTCTACTTCAATATCCGGGGCAACGCCTTCGTTTTCCACGCTCCAACGATCATCGGTGTCGAAGAACCTGAAGTATGGAACGGTCAGAAAGCCGCCATCCACCAGGCGGGGGTTGGTGGCAATTCCGATCAGGCCACCCCAGGTACGTGTACCCATGAGTTTTCCAATGCCCAGTTCGCGGAATGAATAAGGTAAATAATCGCCACCGGAACCGGCATCCTGATCGATCAGCATCAGTTTAGGACCGTGGATTGCGCCTGCCGGTGTATTGAAAATCTGGCCATCCCGGTCTTTCCAGCCGGAAAGGTGTTTGCGGCTGAGTACATCCGTAATGTAATTGGCTGCCTGGCCTCCTGAGTTTGAACGCTCGTCAATGATCATGGCGTCCTTGTCGACCTGGGCAAAGAACATGCGGTTGAAAAACGTATAACCTGCTCCGGCAGTATTGGGCAAATAAACATAGCCCACCCGGCCATTGGTGGCCTTGTCAACGGCACGCCGATTGTTTTCTATCCATGACCACAAACGCATCATGCGTTCGGAGTCTACCGGTTCAACAACGATCTCCCGGGCATTTCGCCCATTGGCACTTGGACCAACCCGCAAGGTGACCTGCTTGCCGCTCGTTCCCTGCAGGGTGTTGAATATATTATCCAGTGAGCTCAATTCCCTGCCATTAATGGCAAGGATATACTCTCCCGGTTTTGCTTCGTTTCCGGGTGTGGCCAATGGAGCTTTGATAAAGGGGTTCCATTGTTCACCGTTGTAAACCCTGGCAATTTGATAGCGACCCTGGTCAATAACAAAATTTGCACCCAGTAAGCCGGTATTGGCGCCTTTTTCCTTGTGAACATCTCCACCACCGGTGCGGTTATGACCCGCCTGCATCTCGGCGATCATCTCAACCATTAATGCAGACAGATCCTCACGTCTGCCAACGTGATTGACCAGTGGCCTGTAGCGATCATATACCGCCTGCCAGTCCAGTCCGTGCATGTTGTCTGCATAGAAGTACTCTTTTTCCATGCGCCATGCTTCATTGAAAATTTGCGTCCATTCTTCAAGCGGGTTTATCTGTACTTTCAAGCCATCGAGCGAGAGTTTTTCCGGTTCAAGTTTGTCGCCGATTTCAGCCACTGCCAAAGAGTCATCGGACTTGTTGATGATCAGGTGACCGCCATTGGCGCTCAGCCTGAACTCGGTCAGACCGGTTAGAAGGGTAGTGGCCTCCTTTTCTTTAAAATCAAAACGTACCAGGGTGTTGGCCGCGCCATCTTCAGACCCGGGAGGCTCAACGCTGATTCCGGGTTGTGTTGCCCGGATGTAAAACAGGTTGCCATCCTTATCCACTGCGAGATTGCCATAATTGGCTTCAGCGACCGGTAATGCGACAAATCGTGTAGACAGGTTTTGCAGGTCTATTCGTGTTTCAGGTGTCTTTTCAGTGTCCTTGTCGTCTTCGTTTTTGGACTTCTCTTTTCCTTTTTCGCTGTCTGAATCATCATCTTCATTTTCATCACCAACACCTGCCAACACCGGGGACTTTCCATCAGCAGCTAATACCAACGCATAAAGACCGGCACGATAAGGCCGCTCCTGGGAAGTCATGTTGAGTCCGACCTGGATCGGTCCCGAGTTGGTTGACGCGGCGAAATACAGGTATTTGCCATCCTTGCTAAATGCCGGTGAGGCAACGTCTGCACTGCCATCTGTTACAACGGTATTTGAGCCTGTTTCGAAATTAAACAGGGCCAGGTCGCGGTTGTAATTGATTTGCTCTTGCGT
>JAOUCZ010000129.1 GCA_029859505.1 Lysobacterales bacterium
CTACGCCAACCCCACCGGCGCTTTCGCACTCAAGGGCCTTTTCAGCAAAGCTGATGTCTCCACGGGAAATCAGGCAAACTTTTCCACCTGCGCCGGCACAGTCACCGGGAGAGCCCAGTCCATCAATAGCCTCACAACGAAACAAGGCACCTGTCGCACTGACCTGGGCGGAGCCTTCCATACCGGTTGCTTCATATCCCGAGCCACCAACATCCAGACTTTCCTCGGTACCGGTGTCCATGGTTACTGTTGAGCGCACGGCAACGCCCGGTGCAGCGAGTTCAACCTGGCTGGTTTGTTGTGAGAAGTCGGCTACGACCAGTGCGGAATCTACCGCTGCAACAGAGATGACCGAATCATATGATGCCGGATAGGAATGGCGTGTATTCCCGTCATTGCCTGCTGCGGCTATGGAGAGCACACCGGCGTTGTAAGCACTAGTGAACGCTCTTTGTTCTGTTCTGTTCTTGGTTGGACCGCCCAGGCTCATGTTGACGATTGTTTTCGCCCCGGCGTCAGTGCCGGCGGCAATACAGGCATCGAGTGCTGCGACCAGGTTTGATGAATACCCCCAGCCGCAACCACTGGGCGAGTTGGCGTCATCCTCGAAAACCTTAACGATGTGGAGGCCAACGTTTCCATTCGGGTTAACCCCTATCACACCGATATTGTTGGCTGAAGCTGCGATGGTGCCCGCCACATGAGTGCCATGGTGACAAATTGTACTGGTGGCGAGTGGATCACCAGTCCCGGAGTTGGGGCTGGCATCACCGGCACCCAAATCAGGAAGGTCTTCGTGACCGTTGGAATAACCTGAATCGATGATACAGACCAGTGTGTCCCCGGTAGCTGCATCGCTTAACAAATCAGAATCGGCCTGAACCATGGGAATACCCCAGGGAGTGGTCTGTGACATCGGGAAGCGTGGTGCATCAACTTCTATATATTCGATACTTGGGTTTCGTTGCAGTCCTTTGAGCGCTTGTGCCGGAATGCGCGCTGCGACCGCACGCTGGTTCGGAAGGTCGAGTAGCACGTCAGCTCCCGCCCCTCTTAGCGCTGATTTACCTTTGACGGAATTTTGAAACGACACAATATATCGGTCTGAATCTGGGCCCGCAGCGATAACCGCATTGGCCAAAAGCGCGCAAGTAATAGCTGCCATTAAAATAATAGTCTTTAGAAAATGTCCCTTCATTCGATGGTTCCTCTTCAATTCCATTGATAGGTATGCGCTCCAGTTTGAATGACCGAGGCGAGTGTTCGCAGAAAATAGCGTAGCAGGCTACACATTAGCGCCAGATTCGTCAAATGTGCAGACACAGTGAATGAATGACCAAATGGGCTGGGGCTTGTATAAGTTAAGTTGTTTTTTCGGGGTTAATATCGCTTTACAGCTGGACGTTTCCAAGGGCTATTGGACAGCCTTTTCAGTCAGGTTGAGAGCCTTGTCCATGGCATGAAATATCTCGTTTTGCTCCATGACGCCATGAATGTATTCGGCTCCTGGGCCGCGCGCATAAACTGCAACATCCTCACCGCCATGGGCATCATCTTCAGCCGGAATGGCGGCTTGTTGGATATAATTCTTGTCGTTAACCGTGTCGACCTCTGACAAATCCGGTCGTTGTCCACCTACCCAGTCTGCACCAGGCCCGACATAATAACCCAGCGTTGTGAAGGGCTTTTCATCACCCATCAGTGTGGGATTGCCCGCTGAATCGCCGGAGTCGACTTTTCCCAGTATCGGGTTTCCACGTGTTGGATAGCCGCTGAAGTTAAATGTATGGGAGTGATCAGCGGTCACAATGATCAAGGTATCATTCAGGTCAGTCATCTCATCGGCGATAGCAACAGCATCGGCAAAGGCGATGCCATCGGTCAATGCCCGGTATGCATTATTATCATGATGTCCGTGATCAATACGCCCACCCTCGACAAGCAGGAAGTATCCCTTAGAGTTACGGCTGAGTATCTCGATGGCCAGCCTGGTCATCTGTGCCAATGATGGCTCCCCGGCTGTATCTTCAGCACGGTCCGCTTCGTATTGCATATGTTCACTTTGAAACAGACCGAGCAGGTGATCGGTGGATGCCGGGTCGATTGAATCAAACTGTTGTTGGTTCCATATGTAGGCTGAGTTCGGGTATTTGTCTACCCACTCCTGAGGCAGGTTGCGTTGATCCTGACGTCCATCATCGGTATTTGCACCTTCAGGGTCGTCAATGTCACTCGGCAGAAACTTGATCCGGCCGCCGCCCAGTGCAACCTCGATCCCATCTCCATAAGGGAACTCGATCAGTTGCGCGGCGATGTCGGTGCATCCGTTTCGCCTGGCCTCATCAGTCAGGTCCCTGTCGTTCTCCCAATCCCGTTCCGGTACATGTGCATAGGTGGCTGCGGGTGTGGCATGGGTAAGTTTTGTCGTCGTTACAACTCCCGTTGACATACCCTTTGATTCTGCCAGTTCGAGCGCTGAAGGCAGGTGCTGCTCTCTGGACGAGGCGCAGTTTTTCCGTATTGCGTCACTGCTTATACCTACAAGTCCTGCATTTGTCTTCAGGCCGGTCATTATGGCAGTTGCTGTGCCTGCGGACTCCCCGACCTGCTGATCGATCTCATAGGTCTTGGATAATGCAACGTGTGGAAACCGCTCAAAAGACAGGACGTTTTCTTCCCCAGGCAGTCCCTTTTGCTGACCATCAAGTATTCGTATTGCCGTTACCGTGCTGACACCCATGCCATCACCAACAAACAAGATGACGTTTTTGGCTGCAGGAGCAACCGGTGTTTCAGTTTGAACTTGAGAATCAGATGGCTCTTTTCGTTGTTCAACAGTCGTTGAACAAGCCATGATAAGCAAACCCAGGCAAGCTCCAATCACCTTGGGTACTGGATGTGGAGATACTGGATTCATTCTGGAACCTTTCATTCAGCAAGCATATTTGATTAAGGATGGTTTAAAGGCGCCGTTTTGGCTGTGCGCGAGTTCTCTTAAAGAGAAAACGACCCTGGCGCATCAACCAAAACGACGCCTGAATTCTACAGTGACTGACGGTTTTCGTCTCGTTTTTATCTCATGAAAACGGCTTTTCTATCTCTATCAGAACAGGCTCTTAATCAGAAATCGAACGGTCAATCTCAGCGAGTATCTTTTCGATTTCTTCAAGCGCTGTCTGATATTCTCGCGTGGTGTGTATCAGGAACCCATTACGGACTTCGACAATTGTTGATCTATAGTGAATGTAAACATTAATCGTCGTTGTTGTGACGAAACACTATGTACAAATAGTGACAAACAAGTAGTCCGCATAAAATTATGATAACTTCCATTTTTCTACCCCCTTTAACGCTTGTCTGTTTGTGACAGCGTAGGAATTGGAGTCTGGGCCGCAGGAACTGTAGTCCTGCCCCAGCGATTTCAGCTCAATGCATTCTTACAGGCAAAAAAAGACCCGCATTAAGCAGGTCTTTTGTAGGTGGAAACATTGTGATTTCGCCAAAATGCCCACTGTACTTATTTTAAGATCATTCTGCCAACCCCCGTTGGCCTTCCGATCTTGCTTGCCCCCCAAGCTCATAACTTTTCCTGTAACGACCCAATCCCCTGGGTCTAACGCCATCTGTAGCTGCCGTTGGAACAGCCCTTCAGTAAGCAGTCGTTGGCACTGCTACGTCTCAGGTGGTGACAAACTTCCATGTTCAAGGATAAAAATTTATCGTTGACGGCTATATTAGACTCCATTCGAAGACTATCGTCAGCTGTAAGAATTGACAGTTTTTAATATAAGCAAGATCAGTGCGCCCTAACCACAGATGACATCATCATGGGCAGCCTGACAACGGCCCACTTATTGGGCCAGATCAACCTGATGGAAATGAGCTGGCTTTGGTTGACATTTTTTGTTGGCACCAACCTGTTTCAGATGGGTTTTACTGGTTACTGTCCTGCCACCAAAATAATGTATGCTCTCGGTGTCAAAGACAAACAGTCGGGTTGCAAGCTATAAGTAAAAAGAAACCCCCGCGATATGCGGGGGTTTCAGTTGAGTACTTTCTTTGGTTCGCGAGATGCGTCTGCTCACTTCAAAACGACGTCCACGTCGACCCGTGCACTTTGGGTGATGGTATTGAACACGGGTGAGAATGTAGCCAATTGCTTGATGGAGTCCATGTCCTTTGGATCTGCCTTGACACGGAACCTGACACGGATCTCCGTAAAACCCTTAGGCGTTTTGGCGTCCAGTCCCAGGAACCCATTCAGATCGATGTCACCTTCCAGTTCAGATTCCAGTTCTTCGATCTCGATACCACGAACTGCGGCGTGCGCCACGATACTGGTCGTCAGGCAGGATGCCAGTGCGTGCAACAAGTGCTCGACCGGGTTGGCTGCCTGGTCACCACCAGCCAGGATGGCTGGCTCATCGGCGTCCATGGTAAATGTCTGCGCATGGCCGATTTCCTGCTTTGCAGCGTAGAACCCGGCAACCCTACTGCGGTTGTGGTTCCCATCAATCCAGGTATTGCTGGCCCGGAATTTGCTGATACCCAATTCCGGGTCTGTCTGTATAGCGCTGACGGTACCCATCAAGGTATCAAGGTCCACGCCGTTGAGAGGCCTCATGGACAGGTCCTGTGTATCCATTTGCTGTGCTTTATTCATGTCATTGCTCCTGTGTTGTTTAAAAGAATCGCCACCAATGAAAATGAACTGTTTGTGGCTTAGGGAAATATTAGGGCTTGACAAGGAATCATATAAGATGGAAATATGACTAAAACAGGCTAATTATGCCAATTTATTGGAAATATATATGGTTTCAAGTTTGAATAAGCCAATTTCCGTGTTAATCGTGGCGCTTCCGGAGACAGCTGGTTCTGCTCTCTATGGAATGCTGGATGTGCTTTGCTCGGCTGGCAATATCTTCCAGACGCTCGTGCGATCAAACGATGAGCAGAAACTGTTCCAGGTCAATATCGTGGCGAACAACGAACATCCCTTTACCTGTGGAAACGGCATTCCGGTTACGCCGGATTGTTCCATTTTCGACGATCCTATGGCCGACATCATCATTGTCCCGGAATTGTGGTTGGGCCCGGACGAAGCGCTGACAGGGCGACACCGCCCAATGATCGAATGGCTGCGCAGGAAATATGAGGCTGGCGCGACATTGTGCTCAGCCTGCTCCGGCGCAGTTATGCTGGCAGAAACAGGGTTGCTTGATGGTTGCCAGGCCACTTCACACTGGGGATACCAGGACCTGTTTCGCAATTGCTATCCAAAAGTGAAGTTCGATCCGGCACCCAGTCTTACCTATGCCGATCCAAACGGACACATTATGACGGCTGGCGGTACTACATCCTGGCATGATCTGGCCCTGCACCTCATTGCCCGCTACGCCAGTCCAGGCGAGGCGATGCGTATCGCAAAGGTCTACCTGCTCAAGTGGCACAGCGAATCGGAATTGCCGTTCGCCAACCTGGTGCGTTGTGTTCCCCATGGCGACTCGGTTGTCAAAAAATGCGAAAAATGGCTGCAGCGGCACTTCACTGAAATTGACGCTATTTCGCAAGTCACCGAATTGGCGGGGGTTCCCGAACGAACCCTGAAGAGGCGGTTTAAATCCGCTACCGGCAGTTCCCTGGTCTCATATCTGCAAAATCTGCGAGTGGAGGAGGCAAAGCACCTGCTGGAGACTACCGATACACCTGTAGATGAGATCAGCAACGCTGCAGGATACTCTGATGCCTCGTTTTTCCGTCGCCTGTTCAAGCGCCTGACCGGCCTGACGCCGAGCCATTACCGGAAAATGTTCCAGCCCATCCTGGCAGCATAACCGCAAGCGACTCTTAGTTGTTTCTTGAGATTGTCTAGCCTCTAAATGGATGCCTGATTTTTTGTACTTCCGATAGTTAGTTTAATAATTTTTGTATCATTCCCATCGGCCCCGATCCACCTTCCGAAGCCAGGATTTATCGAAAATCTCCTTTGCTAGATCACGGTCAACATGTGGTGCAATCAAGTCTATATACGCTTGATGAACTTGCTCAAACTCTTCTTGGCAGAATTCAACCCGGTGTTTTGGCAAATACCCATTGGATACCACGTCACCAAACAACTTGGGATTGGCACCATATGCCATGCATAACAGGTTGTACGCTCTTTGTGCGGGAAGGCTGTGTGTTTCTGCCGCGTCTTCAATGAACTCATCCCGCGTTTGAGCTGAGTCTTCATCATTTGTCTCGATGACCAGGTAATTATATACGGTACCCCGGATCAGCCGGCGGGTCTCTTCTTCACCCATTTGCAGATAGAGATAGGCTGCCAATTGATCCGCAGCGTCCTCCTCGCGACCGAACATCGGGGTATAAAACATATCGAACAAGGCATGGGAAAACTCATGCAGTACTGTATCAAAAAAGGGACCAACAACCGTGTCATCAGGCTCGATGCCGGCAGGGGTGGTCTTGTCGGGCATATTTTTGATCAGCGACTCGACAAACTCGTAGCAGATCAATATCTCACCGTCTCCATACTCAGCCTCCGGTTCTCCGTCACACCCTGCCATCACGATTTCCAAAGGCATTACCAGTTGGAATGGGCTTAAAAAAATCTGTACCCTTTCCAGAACCTCGTTTTCTCTCAGATCTTCATAAATCTTCGAATGTGCGGGATTTTCTGGTTCCTTATAGGTAATCTCTATTCTGTTTGCCTCAGTTGCAGCGGGTGCGTTCATAGCAAATAGCAGCAAACAGGTCAGGGTCAGGATATTTTTCAAAACGCTGTTCTCCAAGGAGTTGATCTAAAAGTTATCGAATAAATACCTCAACATATATCTTTGAGTGAACTATTGAAACCATGATTCTATCAGTTTTGAAAGTCGGGTCCCAAGGACAGTCAATTTGGCCATTGGATTGGCTATTGGAAAGGCCGCAGAAAAGACACATCAACTAACCAGGCTAGTGCATCTGGTCCGCTAAAGGGCAGTCGTTTTGTCGGTCAAAAAAAAGCCGCCAGTAATTGGCGGCTTTGATCACTAAAAGAGTTGGATTGTTTACGCGGTTTTACGTGACCAGGTGTAGAAACCTGCTCCTATGAGTAATACCAACAGCATTAACCCCCACCACGAAAGTGTAGGGACCGGAATTGATTCGAGGGGTGCGACATCTGCGTTAAATTCAAATCGCATAGTTTGTGAAGGAGCCGAACAGGTGGCTGTGCCAACCCCACCCCAATTTTCATTAAAAATACCGGGACGGATAATCATGCCGGGTGAAGGGCAGTTATTCCCATCACACAATCCCGGCGGGTCAATCCAGACTTCGCCATTATAACGATTGGCGCATAATGACCACTGATGACCATCACACTCAACAATCCCTGAAGTATTGGTGTTGAGCAAGTTAGCAAATTCGGCTGAGGCGGTTGCGTCAGTGCAGGTGAGGCCAACTGTATCCAAAGAACCGGAGATGCGCATTGAGTAATAAGTGCCCTCCGGAACCAACTGGGCTTTAAAGGCAGTCCAGCCGTCATCCTGTTCGGTTGTCGGTACTACCCCATTGACGAAGGAGTCCTCCCATACAAAAGCCGCATTAGCGCTTCCTGCTACAAGTAGAAGCATAACGGATAGAAATACAAACGTGAGACGACTGTGAGATTTAAAATTGATCATGAGATTAATTCTCTTTGTTATTTCAGGCACCTGCAATACTACAATATTATTGGCTGAATTTACACTACATCAATCACAGCAAGTAAGGATTCATTGCATTTCCGAGTAATCGCTACGGCGTATAACTTATTTTGATCAGATCGGTGTTCGCGAACA
Organism: Lysobacterales bacterium; assembly: GCA_029859505.1. Classification (GTDB taxonomy): domain Bacteria; phylum Pseudomonadota; class Gammaproteobacteria; order Xanthomonadales; family SZUA-36; genus SZUA-36. The sequence continues at coordinate 7,827 of JAOUCZ010000129.1, forward strand.
GATGAAGCAGTTCGGTATAGGCCCCATTCTCGCAACCACCCAATGTAATTTTAAATTACCGTTGGACTATCCAGATCGCTATTGCTGGGTTGTCAGCTTCAGTAGCCTTCCGCCATCCGCATCTTCGAGCACCCATAGTGCGCCTTCCGATCCTTGTTCAACTTCCCGGATACGCGCACCGAGATCAAAGCGTTCAGCTTCCTCGGCCGTATCATCTTCAACTTCTACACGGATAATAGCTCTTGAGGCAAGCCCGGCAATCAAGGCTGAGCCCTGCCACTGGGGAAACTGTGAACCGGAATAAAAAATGAAACTGGCCGGGGCAATGGTTGGAACCCACGCCACTTTCGGCGCTTCGAACTCCGGTCGGGTATCGTGATCTGGAATGGGCTCTCCACTGTAATGGTCACCTTCAGAAACGATTGGATAACCGTAGTTAAGGCTTTTTACGACCAGGTTTAATTCGTCACCATGCAATGGTCCCATTTCGGTATTCCAGAGACGCCCCTTGTCATCAAAAGCCAGCCCCAAAGGATTGCGATGTCCCAATGACCAAATCTCGGCTGTGACATCACCCCGGTCATAAAATGGGTTGTCCTCAGGCACCGAGCCATCGTCATTGAGTCTGACTATTTTACCCAGGTTGCCCGTCATCTGTTGCGCTGGCTCGAACTTCTGACGGTCACCGGATGAAATAAACAGGTAGCCGTCATCATCAAACGCCATGCGATGACCGTAATGACCATCATCGGTTACCTTGGGGTTTTGCCGCCAAATGACTTCTACGGCTTCCAATCTACTTCCTTTGTCACCCATTACCAGGCGACCGCGGGCAACTGCTGCTCCCCTCACATTACCTATGCCAGATTCGGCATAACTGATGTAGATCAGTCCATTATTGGCAAAATCAGGATGCAGTATCACATCCCCCAATCCACCCTGTCCGCGATAATCAACATTGGGTACGTCTTCAACCGGCCTCGATTTTGTACCTTCCTGTGTCACCACATAAAGCCGCCCCCTCTTCTCTGTCACCAGCAATCTGCCATCAGGCAGGAAAGTCATTGCCCACGGCTCATTGAATGTTGCCACCGGCGAAATTTCGAAGGGTAGCTCAACTTCCTCGGCGTGCACCAGGGCAGACAAAGAGACGATTATCAAAGCAAAGGTATTTCGGAGCATAATTCAAGTCCTTATGGGCAGGGATGGATTTTGGCTTAACCTGGACAGTGAGTATAAACCAATTATTTCTGAATTCAGCCTAGCTGCCAGGTCACAGTTAGGACGTCACAACTCAAAACTGTGCCTTTGTGTCTGCGGACATGCTGATCGTTCTCGGAAAAAATGGTTAACTATGTGCTAAGAAAGCACCCTGAAAGATATGGTGGTGATGGGTAGAGTTGAACCACCGGCCTCAGCATTAATGCTGCTTATACTCCTAACCTGTCTGTTTTCCAGAGTTGAACTGAATCGAGAACTGCTAATATGATTTTTCATCGCCTGTCATCAGCACGCCTCTTGCTGTCAACCGGGGGGCAGAGTCTCCCACGTCTTGGCATCGATTTACTCTGTCCCTTAACTCTGACCTCATTACATTCTTTGCTTTAGTCAGGAAAAGGTATCCAGCCTCTCTTCTGAGAGACATGTTACAGCTGCTTTGCTATCCAGGCGTCGATCTTTTCTTCCATCAGATTCAATGGCAGTGCACCTTCCTCCAGAATCCGGTCATGAAAGGTCCGAATATCAAACCGGTCACCCAGCTGTTCCTGCGCCCGCTGACGTAATTCAAGAATCTTCAGCATACCCAGCTTATAGCCCAGTGCCTGGCCTGGCCATACCGCATACCGTTCAATTTCTGCAGTGGCTTCATCAAGATGAATACCCTCAGTGGCAACTGAATAGTCAATCGCGCGCTCCCGACTCCAGGCCATCGCGTGCATGCCGGTATCGACCACCAGCCTGACCGCTCGATGCAATTCCTGCTGCAGGCGGCCGATGTCATCGACCGGGTCATTTTCATAAAGCCCCATTTCGCTTGCAAGGTACTCAGCAT
>JAOUCZ010000364.1 GCA_029859505.1 Lysobacterales bacterium
TGAGGCTGGCGGGCTCGATACCATCGGGAAGTGGTATCTTAACCACGTGACCTGAGCCCGGGGCAACATCAGTTGCTGTGCCGTTAAGGTCAGTGATTGTTGGTAAATTAAATGCGACATTACCATTCGTTGTCATCAAGTCCAGGCGGTCTTCTGATTCAAAACGGTTTTTCACATCCACGGTCAGCCAGTTTGCATCACAGTCAATAATTGCACCTACAAACTGTTGCTTGTCACTGGTGGAAAACCCGCGTTCATAATTCTGATATTCACCCGGTGGATGACGCCGGTAGAACCCCTCGGTAAATCCCCGGTTCGCCATGCCTTCAAGCTCATCCATCAGCCCCATATCAAAGGGCCTTCCTGCGATAGCGTCATCAATTGCCCTGCGATAAACCTGTGTTGTACGTGCGACGTAATAAACGGATTTTGTGCGCCCTTCGATTTTGAATGAGTCGATACCCAGCTTTGTCAGTTGTTCCACATGCTGGACCGCCCGCAAATCCTTTGAGTTCATGATGTAAGTGCCATGCTCGTCCTCATATGCTGGCATCAATTCACCGGGCCGGTTTTCTTCTTCGAGCAAGACGACAGGGTGGGAATCGTCTGAATGTGATTGCTTTATGTTTAGTGGCAGGGTGTCGCCGGTACCTGTCTCCCGTGCTTCGTGAACATCGTATTTCCAGCGACAGGTGTTGGTACAGGCACCCTGGTTGGAATCACGGTGCGACATGTATCCGGATAACAGGCAGCGTCCGGAATAGGCAATACATAACGCGCCATGAACAAAGGTCTCCAGTTCCATATCCGGACACTGCTCCCGAATTTCACCAACCTCCTTAAGGGATAGTTCACGTGACAGGATGATGCGTTTGAGTCCCATTCCTTGCCAGAATTTTACGGCTGCATAATTTACTACATTTGACTGAACTGATAGATGAATGGTCTGCTCCGGCCAACGATCACGTACCATCATGATCAGACCGGGGTCAGACATGATCAATGCATCCGGTTTCATCTCAATGATGGGTTCCAGATCATTGATGTAGGTTTTAAGTTTGCTGTTATGTGGTGCAATATTGCTGGCAAGGAAAAACAGTTTGCCCATGGAGTGCGCTTCCTCAATACCCGTACCCAGGATATCTACCTTGCTGAATTCATTGTTTCGAACACGCAGACTATAACGGGGCTGACCGGCATACACTGCATCCGCACCATAGGCATAGGCAAATCGCATGTGGTTCAGTGAACCGGCAGGTGACAGGAGTTCTGGTCTTTTCATCTCGACAGGCCGTAAAATATGTTATGCGAATTTTACAGGATTGGATAAGGTTGCGGGCCTTTTGCTTTGCAGCGCAATCGCCAGTGCTGACACCAGGTAATTGACCATCATTCGGAGACTTTTCATGAAAGACTTAAATAGAGGCATCACAGCAGGCCTGATGATTGTTCTGGCAGGATGTGTTGTGATCAGTGGCGCCCACGCGAAGCAAGGTTCCGGGCATGGACCTGCTCCGTTTTCGGATTTCGATATGGATGGAAATGGCCTTGTTAGTGAAGCGGAATTTTATTCCCTACGTGAGCAACGTATGGCCGCTAGGGCTTCCGAAGGCAAAGAGATGCGTTGTGCACAGTTCTCACCTTCCTTTGCGGATCTCGACAAGGATGGTGATGGCCAGTTAAGCGCCGATGAATTAAGCGCAGGCCAGCAGACTCATATGGCGAAATGTAAAGAGATGAGGAAGGGCGACGGAAAAGGGAAGGGGATGCAGGGTAATATGCCTCAATTTTCCGATTTTGACCTTGATGGCGATGGATTCATAACCGAAACCGAGTTCAATGAAGGGCATGCCAGTAAAATGAGTGAACTGGCGGCCAGCGGTCATCAGATGAAACACGCGGTTGACGCACCGGGCTTTGCAGCGATCGATACCGACGGTGATGGCAAGATCAGTAAACATGAGTTTTCCGAGCACCAGGCGGCGCATCACAAGCAAATGCATAAACATCAGAAACAGCACGAGCAGGAATGATATATTTCAGCTGAATGTGGCAGAGAACTAAATAGTAGAAGGTCTGCTTACAGGTTTTTTTGGTATCCGTTATGAGATACCACAGATTGAATACCATGCGCGTCTATCTGCTTTAAATAGAGCAATAGCACTTCAATACTTGCATTTTCTGGTTTTTTGATTATACTTACCTATAAGTAAGCAAAGGTATTTGATCATGGGACGAATTAGCGATACACGTGAACAGATCATGGATCGGGCAGCGCAGTTATTGATGAGTCGGGGCTTCAACGGTTTTTCCTACCGCGACATATCATCTCATCTCGGTGTCAAGAACGCAGCCATACATTACCATTTTCCTGCAAAGACTGACCTTGCCCTTGCACTGGTTGATGAGTACAGAAGAATCCTGCGTAAGGGGACTTCCGAGTTCATGGCCTATGGTGGTTCCGCCCTGGAACAGCTTGAAGGTTTCTTTATATTTACCACAAAGCAATGTCACGTGGGCCGCTGTATCTGCCCGTTTGGGGCTTTTTCTGTCGACTATAACGAACTGCCGGATGATCTACGTGACGCGACCCAAAGCTTTATGGAGGAGTCTATCAAATGGCTAACCAGGGTGATGGAAGTTGGCAGAACCGAAGGCGAATTCAGTTTTACCGGTGATCCCAGGGTAAAGGCAGTAACAGTACTGGCAGCACTACAGGGTGCGCGACAAATGGCACGTATTCATGGGATCGAACTATTAAATGATGTAGTTGCACAGGTGCGCCAGGACCTGGGATTAGCTACTTAAAAAAATTTGAAAATGTAACTTACTTATTAGTAGGTATTATCAAAAAAAGGAATGACAATGAA
>JAOUCZ010000130.1 GCA_029859505.1 Lysobacterales bacterium
TTGTGCGGGTTTGATATCGGCATACAGGCAAACGCCAAACCAGTCCGGCATAGTCCGCTTTAAATGTGTATTACCACTGACCCGGATCAACTTCTCACGTAAGGCTTTTTTCAGGCTCAGATCGCCTCTCCAGACCTTTACCATGTCACGGACCGTCGAATTGATGTAGAGATCAACTTCCTTGCCGGGGTTTTCTGTACAAAGATCGACTTCGTCTTCTGCGGCTATCATCCACCAGGTTTTATAGGTTTCGAGTTCGTTGAATGTGAAACACAACGCTGTTTCGCCGTCTGGAAGAGATTCAGTCTGCAGACGGCGCTGCAAGTCACGCATCAGAAATTCAACATCCAGTTCGTTATCCGCCAATTGACCACGTGCCCAGCGCATCCCCCACACGGCTAGTTGTTCTATCAATGGTTCAAGCTCGCGGCCACACGCAGTCAGGTAGTACTCGTGACTCCTTTGCACGGCGGGACGTTTTTTGATAATCAGGCCCTTTTCTTCAAGGGTCTTAAGTCGTTTGCTGAGCAAGGTGGGGGAAATTCGGGATAAGCCGCGAAGGAACTCGTTATATCGCGTTGTTCCCAGAAATAACTCGCGAAGGATGAGTACCGTCCATCGTTCACCAATTATGTCACTGGCTTTCGCCACCGGGCAGAATTGTCCGTATTCAGCCATATGATTTGCCTGCTCTTGTGAAGGGTAACTACATATACTGTAGCTTATCACTACATTCCGTGCAGTAGTTCAACCAGGCCGTTCTTCCTATTCTGTATCTGCGATAAAGACATCGCAATTTACTCAAACAAACAAGGAGAAGATTATGGCAGCGCAAAACGAAATGCAGATCACAAACACAAAGTTCAATGGTGTTGATGTTGAGCATGTAATGAACTTGATTGGGGGAATTGAAAAAGACAACGAAAGGTCAAAGTTTCAATTCCGCTTAAGCAACCAGTGGGTAGATGGCGGCCTGAACCGCAGCCGCATTAAGGAGTACTACGCCGAGTGCCGGGAAGACGTCGCACGCACCAAAGCATTCATCGTTGATGCGGATGAGCCGGCGGTCAGTGGGGGCGGTGACAGCGCACCGAACCCGATGGAGTGGGTCCTGCATTCGCTGGTGAGCTGTCTGACTTCCACCATGGTTTACCACGCCGCAGTTCAGGGTATCGAAATCCGTTCGGTTCAATCCTCTCTGACCGGTGACATGGATGTACGCGGTATGCTTGGTTTGTCAGAAGAGGTCAGAAAGGGTTACAGCCATGTGCAGGTTCGCATGCTGGTAGATAGCGATGAGAATGCGGCCACCCTCAAGGAGTTGGCTCTGTTTTCACCGGTATATGACATCATATCCAGGTCGCTCCAGGTTGAATTTGTTCTGGAAACCTGTTGATGAATATTGGCTGATGATCCAATTAAAAAACCCGGGCTACCCGGGTTTTTTTAACTGGTTGCTCTGCCTGGCGATATGGATGGCATCAAAAAAAGTGACACAAGCAAGCGACTCGATTCCTTTCAAGCTGCCTACAGGTTTGCTTCGAACCAGCGGACAATTTCAACATCAGATGTCACGCGGTTTTCCGTCTTGCGCCAGCCGTGACCCTCATCGGGAAACAGGACATATTTCACTGGTACATCGCGGCTTTTCAGGTTATCAACAACCTGCTCGGCTTCAACCACCGGTACATTGGTGTCATTGGCGCCGTGCAAAACAATGGTTGGCGTTTTAATCCGGTCGATCTTGTGGATAGGAGAGAGTTGTTCGAGCAGTTCCTTGTCTTTGACCGGATCACCATATTCCACGGTTGAGATTGCTGCCATCCAGGGCTCGGTATGTGCGAAAAATGTCGCGAAATTTACAACACCAAAAAGGTTGGCACCGGCGGCGAACATATCGGGATATTCAGTTATGCCCGCCATAACCATGTAGCCACCGTAGGATCCGCCCATGATGCCAATGCGGTCAGAGTCAGCCAGACCGGAATCGACCACGAACCTGACGGTGGATTCAATGTCCTTTACACCGTCAAAACGCAATGCGCCGTTGTCGAGGTTGACGAAGGTTTTGCCAAAACCGGCAGAGCCACGCACATTAGGCGCCAAGACGCTTATGCCGCGGGCAACCAAGGCCTGGTAGATTGAACGAAAACTCGGCCGTGACTGTCCTTCAGGCCCGCCGTGAAAACTCAATACCATCGGCCCGGCAGTATCAGAACCAGCGGGCCGGTATAACCAGCCGCTTAGTTTAAGGCCGTCATGCGCGGTATAGGTCATAAGTTCTGGGCGCACCAATGAAGCCAATTCCACACCTGCGTGGCTGCTTTCAGAGATTTGTGTAAAGGTTCCACTGGTAATATCAAGTCGCCAGACGTTGGTTGGTGTTGCTGAGCCTGAAACAGTCATTGCCAGCGATGTCCTGTCTGGAGACGCTTCCATCCCACCAGCAATCTCGGCCGGTAACTGCGGCCCCTGCGCGATATTGCCTGTGGCGAGGTCTAGATAAGCCAGTTCACTACGACCTGCCGCATTCCAAAGTAGTGCAACTTTCCCATTGTTCAGTATTTCGAAGGCGGCCAGATCCGCGTCATCACGCCCGGCGATGTACTGCACAGGGCCAGTCCGGCCGTCAACGATATCAATGCGTGCCAGGGCGACAAACTCGCGCTCTATATTGGTTGAAATTAACAGGGTGTCGTTGTCTACAAATTCCCCCTGGTTTGCAACTGCCACACCGACGTGCGGGGTTAATAACTGCTCCTCACCGGTGTTGAGGTCCAAAAGGTACATGTTGGTGTTGCCGCGACTTTGCATCCGCCAGGCAACGGCTCGCTTCGCGTCCGGTGAAAGTTGACACACGCCTATTCCTTCATTGCTGGCGATTTGGCGTGACTCATCAGTCTGGGTGTCATAAAGCCAGCAATCCATGCCGCTGTTCCCTGCAGCATTAGATGAATAAGCCAGGTAGCGGGCATCGCGGCTCCATTCGGTCAGCCAGTTGTTAACCTGGCCACCCTCGGTGATCTGGCGTGGCTCACCGCCCGCCGCTGGCATCAGAAATATTTGGGTATTGAGACCACCACCAGGGGCAACCGAAATTGCCAACTGTTCGCCCGCCGGTGACCACAGGGCACCACCCACCGAGTCTTCGAAAGTGGAAAACTGACCGGGCTCTTCGCCATTCATTTCAGCCAACCACACCTGCGGCACGCCCGTGTTACTTGAGATAAACGCGATTCGTTCACCGTCCGGCGCCCATGAAGCACCAAAGGAATAGGCGATTGCCGCCATGCGGGTGACCGAGGATTCGAGAGAATCCGTTTCCGCAGTGGTCGTAGACTCAGTCCCGGGCGTATCCACTGGTTGAGCAGTGGCTGAATCATTGTCAGCGGGTGAACAAGCAACCAGGTTTATGGACAAAGTAAGTGCCAGTAGTAAACTCGCGAGCGATGGTTTCATTGGGTCAATCCTTGAAATGAATGTCAGGTAAAGCTTCATCGTATCTGGAAGCAAGGTCTTTTCACAGACTAATAACGAACATAATAACGATCTTTATCTTCAGCGTAAGTGTACTGGATGCGACCTTCATCCTTGAGTTGGATGTGATCGGGGCCGACAAATGGCTACTCTAACCGGTACTCCAGGCGCGCGGTTTTTTCATGCCGGCAATTTTGCATGCCTGTTGTACATAACCATAGGGAAACAGGTCGAAAACGAGCTGCTTGGCTTCTTTCTTACTGCATTGCTTAATTTCTTTGATATGCGTTATCAAGTGACGGACATCGGGGGCAATATTTCGTTCCTGGTAATAACCACGCATGAAGTCGAGGGCTATCCAGTAAGCTTCGTTTAGCTCAATACCTTCCTCTTTGGCGATCGTGTTCGCGATTGTTTTATTCCAGGTTTCCGGTTGGATCAAGTAACCATCGGTATCGCGTAAGGAGTCTGCATTCATTTCCTTTGCCCTCAAAGTTTCAGTCGTTAGCGGTATTGTAATACGTTCTACTGCGGTCGCAGGTTCCTGAGGTGTTCTTGGTTAAACAAGAGGAATGCACGTACAATCAAAATACCGATATTATTGCGGCTCAGGGAGGCTGTGATGAAAAGAAATCCATTCGTTTTAATACTTGCTGTTGTGTTTTGCATGCCTGTATTTGGCAGCATGTCTTCCAATGAACAGTGGGAGGAGTTAGCCGCACGTTTCATCGACGAGATGCCTGCATTGTCACCTGTGGGCGCCACCAGCATGGGCGATCATCGTTTCGATGGTCAACTCGATGAAGTCAGTACTGAGGCCCGTCTGAATGAAGCCGGTTTTATCCGTCGTTACCAGGGCGAAATGGCCGCCATCGACCGGGAGAAACTTGACCGTGCCCAGCAGGTGGATTACACCTTGCTGGAACACGAACTGGCATCGAGCCTTTGGACCCTGGAGGAGCTTCAGCCCTGGGCCTGGAACCCACTCACTTACACTCAACTGGCCGGTAGTGCGATTTATTCACTGGTAGCACGTGAGTTTGCGCCGTTACCTGAACGACTCTCCCATGTAGCAGATCGCCTTGAGCGTCTGCCGCGCCTTCTGGAACAGGCGCGGAAATCGCTGGTTCCGGAACGGGTGCCGCAGATCCATGCTGAGACTGCGATAAGACAGAATAGTGGTGTCATTTCGATAATGGAAAACCTGGTGAAGCCATTTCTGTCGAGTCTTGATGAAAAGGAACAGGCACGACTGGTTACCGCAATGGAGACTGCCACCGTTGCCGTAGAGGGGCATCAAGTTTGGCTGGAAACTGAATTACTGCCGCAGGCAAAGGCAGATTTCAGGGCAGGAGCTGACATTTTCGACCGCAAGCTTGCTTTCTCACTAAACACACCCCTGTCCCGCGAGCAGGTTCGTGACCGTGCGCAGTCAGAATTCCGACGCATCCGCGGTGAGATGTATGAGGTTGCCAAGACAATTTACTCCGAAAAGTATCCGATGGCGAAGTTTCCTGAAGAGGCCGATGACGACTATAAACAGGTCATTATTCGGGCCGGTTTGGAAGTGGCATATCAGGATCTTCCGCCCCGTGACGAGATAGTCGCCATGGCCAAGGCCCAGATAGATCAAGCCACTGAGTTTGTTCGTGAACACGACCTGGTTGCCGTGCCGGATGATCCGGTAGAAGTCATCATCATGCCGGAGTTCCAACAGGGAATTTCCGTTGCTTATTGTGATTCTCCAGGGCCCCTGGATACTGGTCAGAAGACTTTTTACGCCATCTCGCCGATCCCGGAAGACTGGAACGAGACCCAGGTTGAGTCTTTTCTGCGCGAGTACAACGTTTACTCCATGCAGGACCTGACCATACACGAAGCCATGCCCGGTCATTACCTGCAACTGGCCCATTCGGGTCGTTATCCATCCACATTACGCGCCGTTCTGCAATCAGGAACCTTCATTGAAGGCTGGGGGGTGTATGCCGAGCAACTGATGGTGAACTCGGGTTACAACGATAACGATCCCCGGCAGAAATTGATCGCCCTCAAATGGTTGATAAGATCGGTCACCAATGCGCTGATGGATCAGGCCATTCACGTCGATGGTATGAGTCGAGAGGAGGCCATGGAACTGATGGTCGAGGGTGGCTTTCAGGAGGAGCGTGAGGCTGCTATGAAGTGGGTTCGTGCACAGCTCAGTGTTGCCCAACTATCGACTTACATGGTGGGCTACCTGGAGCATATCGATCTGCAGGCCGAGGTGGAGGAGATTTGGGGAGAAGACTACACGGCAAGAAAATATCACGACACCCTGCTTTCCTTCGGTTCACCACCGGTGCAGTTTGTACGTGCCCTCATGCTGGATTTACCGATTCCGGAATAATGGGTAATTGATATTTGTAAAAGAACAAGAGTGAGTTTCCCCGGGAATGTTTTCCACAACCGGGGCTGCCGCCTCATTTCAGTTTTACTTATCTCGGCTCTTTCGGTTTCTCTGGCGTGGGCCGCCGAGAGTGCTTTGAAAGATGAGATCGCTGGGGTGCTGGCAGAAGAACAGTTGACCGGCGCTGCCTGGATGTTGATCAGCGAAAATGGTGCGCCTGACCTCGGTGCGTTTGGTTTCAGTGACAATAAAAACAAATTAGGCTTTACCACGGATACACGCTTTCACGTGGGATCGATTACCAAGAGTCTGTTATCCATCGGCATCCTGAGACTGGCGACTATGGGAAAGATTGGGCTTGATGAGCCAATCGGAAGTTACCTGCCAAACCTTCAATTCGACAATCCCTGGCGTGGTGAACATGATGTGACGGTCAGGCATCTTCTCGACCATACCTCGGGGCTTGATGATGCCCGTATGTGGCAGATGTTCAGTGAGCGACCGCAAGCGGATACGCCGCTTGGAGATGCTTTTCCTGACTCGATAGACCTGTTACAAATCCGCGCCAGGCCCGGTTCTCAATTTTCCTATTCCAACATGGGATACACCTTACTGGGTTTGGTCATCGAGTCGGTTACGGGGACAAGGTATGAAGCTTACCTTGATCAGAACCTGCTAGCGCCTCTTGGTATGAATGACAGCACCTTTGAATTCACGACACAGGAAGGGGATGAGGCAGACACCAGCCTGGCCTGGGGTCATGTTGATGACGGCTCACGTTATGCAGCCAGCCCGATTTTTCTCAGGCCGGCGGGACAATTAACCAGCACAGCGGGTGATCTGGCCCGCTTTGCACAATTTCTTCTCGACGGCTCAGTGTTGAATGGACATAGCTTTATCGACCCCGCACTGATGCAATCCCGTGGTCACCCATCCACTACCGATGCCGCAAAAAACGGCTTGATCGCGGGTTATACACTCGGGATCGGGCGCCGCGACCGGCATGGCGTGATCGGTTATTGCCATGGCGGAAATATTGTTGGCTTCGTAGCAATGCTGTGTATCTATCCTGACGAAGATAAGGCCTTCGCTTATAGCGTGAATACCGACAGTGAGACAGCCGATTACGGGCGCATCGACCAATTGCTGATCAGGTCACTTGGTGTCTCACCCCCAAGCCAGGCACAAACCGCTGAGCCTGCACCGGATATCACACAATGGTATGGCCGATATGTCATGCGCCCGAACCGGTTCCAGACCTTTGAATACCTGGACACAGTATTCGGTGCTATCAAAATATCAGCGCATGCAGGTTCACTGGCAATGACTTCTCTGCAAAACGCACCACGTCAGTTGCGCCCCTTGGGAGGTTATACATTTTCTTCCAATGACCGGACCACTGCATCGCACGTTTTCCTGAAGGGTGACGAGGGGCAGTACCGGTTGAGCGATGGTTTTAAAACCTATGAGAAAGTACCGGGAGCTTTCCTTTACGCGCACTGGTTGAGTGTCATGCTGGGGTTGTTGGGTCTGGCCTGGTTTATCATTGCTGGTTTTTTTGCGGTATTGCGTTATCGGTTTTCCATGGTCAAACGGCCTGAATCACCAGCCTTTGTTTCCATATTATTGCTTTTGATACCCATACCTTTCTTCCTGGGCCAGTCGTTCATGGCGCTCGGTGATCTCACGCTGGCAAGCGTGGTGCTGGCTATTGCAACCCTGTTGCTTCCCGTTGGGATACTGTTAACACTTTTACGTTTGAAGATTTCACAACACAGAACAGGGATTCAGTTGTTACATGGTCTTGCCGCTGTGTTCGTATTGCAGTGGTGCATAGTTCTGGCAGTTGCAGGCCTGCTACCCCTGCGATTATGGATATAGACCGGTCTTCGATCTGGGACCGTTTGAATTCCCTCGTAGAGCGGGTAACTTGCTACGCACCCTACGGGTTCGCGTTTTCCCTTGTTGGAACGAATTGGTGCTTTCAGGGGGAATCAGCCCAGGCACATGTCAGGGTTTCACCATCCCATTCGCAACCATCGGGCGCACCGTGACGGTTCCAGAATATTTCATAATCAGGAGTCCAGGTTTTCAGCAATTCGACCAGGCGCTGGTTGCCGAACCAGTGTCGCCAGCGCTTGAGCCAAAACCCGTATGGTGAGGCACCATCGTGTGCAATTTCCGCAAACTTCTGCAACGTTTTCCAGGCCAGTTCGGGGTCATTAAGCTCGAAAACCCATGGCATAGCCCCCCGAGAGCCAATCAGAGTGTACAAATCTTCCGGATTGGTGGTATCTGCGACGTAGGCCTCTACCTGCTTTACAAGTTTCGCGTGCCCGGAAGCATCCATTGAAGCAGCAATGAGAAGACGCGGGTCAATCGGCAGGGTATCAGGACCTGCTATAAAACCATGATCCAGGCTGGATACCAATGTGTCGATGTCTCCGGTTACATATCGGTCATAAGCAAAAATAAGGTTTTCACTTTGCCCTTCATAACCCGCCTCTACAGCTTTTTTCTCCAGGACCAATGCCCGATCCGAGTTGCCCATGACTCTTAGTACCAGTGCGAGTACGTGCCCCGATCGGGGATTTAAGGGGTCACGCTGATAGAATTCACTGGCGATTTTAAAAGCCGAATCAAGATGTCCCATTTCCAGGTAGGTATAGGCGGCCCAGTCCATCAGGTCAGTGTCTCCCGGGTCACGTCTTAAACCTTCAAGCAGAAAATCCACCAGGTCGGCCGAGTAATGCCTGACCGGTGCAGAGAGTTCCAGCATTACGTAGGCTGAACCCAGGCCGGGACACAGCGCCAGGGCGTGTTTTAATAAGGGCAGGTAGGGTTCACTCTCAATAAAAGCCCGCAACTCATCTTCATTCATACCATACTGTGAAGGATCCTTGCCTACATGTGCTTGGAAGCGCATATAAACCGCACCCAGCAGGTTCAGGGCGCGCGCATAATCTTCATCCAGTTCAACTGCCTGTTCCAACAGTATTGCGGCAGTGGCCACATTTTCCGCACCTCGCAGGGCAAAACGATTCATCGCCTCGTAATAAAGGCGGGAAGCCTCGATATTCTTACTGGGCTGGCAATAATCAGTGCCAGTCAGAGACTGGCCAAGCCCGCTGGCGATATTTGCCGCCAGGTATTCCTGGGTATTACGTGCTTCAATGGGGTCCCGGTAATCGCGAACGGCTTCAAACTCCCATTTCACCACACCCTCTCGGTCGGTCATTCTTACTTGCAGTTTGATTCCAACCTGTGCTGTTTTCAGTGTCCCCAGCACAAAATAATCAGCGGCAATTGCGTCCTGGCCCGATTGTTCCGGGCCTGGCCGGGTGACCGTATTCAGGTCCAGTGCGATCAGATCGGGGTGGACATTGATGCGGTTAATCAATTCATCGGTGAAGGCCAGCGACAGGACTTTACTGTTCGCAGATCCAATAAATTCCTGGAATGGCATGACCGCGATAACCGGGCGCCCATCAATACCCTGGATGGCTGCAACTGGAACGGATGAGGCTCCATCTCGCAGCACGAACCAGGATGCACTCAGACCAAGGACCATCGTCAAGGTTGCGGCGATGAGGACTTTTCCGGTAAGTGACCCGGGCTCCATTCGCTTCAAGCCAGATCCACTCAGATCAAAAGCCCAAGACAACAAGACCACGAAAGGCAGCGCTGTGAGAAAAAGTATCAGTGCGGTGTCACCAAGCCACGATGGCCACCCGAACCGGTCGCTTGTGGTGATCAGTATTTCGATGCTGCCCCAGGCCACAGCCACGTAAATACCAACCGTTTGGAAAACGCCTCGTCGACCTAGTTCAACTAAAAGGTTCTTCTGGTTTTTATGTTTACTCACTCACACCATCCTATGAGATGGTGAACATTGAGACAATATTTTTTACAAAAAGCACATACCGAGCTTTCCATTTTAACCGACCACCTCACAAACCAACTCCGCTGCTATGA
>JAOUCZ010000131.1 GCA_029859505.1 Lysobacterales bacterium
TGGTGATCTCTATGGGAAAAATCATCCGCCGTCATCATCGTGTCACGAAGTACGGCCTTTCTGCGATCCAGATCATCCGGCCAGGTGTCAGCCAATGCCTGGAACAGTCCAAGCGCGACCAGCAACTTTCCAACACTGCCCACATTCTGACGGTGATCACCCCGGTATTCGGCGTAACGTGGATTATCCAGGTCACTTATATCCAATACCGCAATGCCATAACTGTCAGCATGCTCACCGAGCAGGCCTTTTATCTGGGCCGTAAAAGCAGGATCTGCAGGTGGTAATGTCATGTCCTTACCCAACAGCCTGATATCGACCTGATCGGTCGTCAATAGGGCACCAGGTGGTTGAAACCCACCTATTGCCAGGCCTTCATTGGCCAGGCGAGCACCCTCGACACGCCGGATCCCGGTTTCCTCATACCCATCAAGAGGATAAGCCATCACCGTGATCGCTATGGAGACCAGGGAGAGAACGATTAATGCTGAACTTAATCTGCTGGAAATTTTCATTGTTCAGGTACTCCATTCATATCCACTTTGATCAAACTTGTATTCGCCAACTGCGCATCCATTTGTTGAAGATAGCCGATCCCTTTCGCCATTTTACTATCCAGGAACGGTCTCAACTGAAACAAGCGCAGGTCACCGCCCACAAACCCGAACTCGACATCGGCCGGCGCGGAATTGCCCTCATCATCGGTGATAGCAGGGAACTTGTCTGGAAGGTGTTGCGCAAAATCAATAACCTGTTCAATCTCAAGTGGTTGCAGCACCGTGTCACTGCCACTGCTGGGGAGCATAGTAAGACCACCTTTCGGATTCGGCACTCTCCGCCAGGGGGCCGTCGCTGTAGCCAGCACCTGGACAGTTGAACCATCCAGGGCAATTCTCAGGGATTCAGCCGCCTGCCCGTCCACCGCACCACCCAGGCCCTCATTGACCGCCACTGAAACAACACCCCTGTCTCCGGTATCAATATCCTGGGTGACAAGAACACCGGACTTATCGGACGCCACGGATTCAAGCAACAATATGGAGGTATAGACATGTTCCGGCTGCGTCATATGCGACTGGCGCCAGGCAAATGCCCGGGCCGTAAAGGGCGAAGCCCATACCCTGGTAATGCCTTGCACGAGATTGTCAAAACCCACCACGTTGGGCAAGGTCAGGTTCAGACCCGCCCCTGTAAATCCGGCCAGGTCTTCCACGTTGGTATCGGAACGAACAAAAACACCCGGTGGATTATCTGAGCCGAATGTTTCCTTCATGGCAGCACGCAACTTATCTTTAAACCCTGCGCTTAGTTTTGTATTGATAACAATGTCGTACAGCTCTGCACGGAATGTTTCGGCTTGTTGGACATGCTCGGCACTACCCATCTGCAGAGACCCCAGATCCGCATAGCGCGCTACCATCCACTCGAATACCGTGCCCTCGCCTCCCGGATAAGGTTGTTCAAATGCCTCCTGCCGGAAAATTCCAAAGGGAATCGCCAGACCGCGTGAGACATGTCCCGGGTAGTGGGCACGCAGTTCACCCAGCTTGGCCGCCTTCGGACCCACGATTCGCCCGGAATCAACAGCTCTTAAATCATCCAGTTGCACCACGTCTTGAACAGTGAGATCAAGTTTATCGAGGTCAGGCGCGATAGTGACGCCGCTGGCGGCGTCGGCAACCCTGAAAATCTCTTTCCACTTATCGGACCAGGGTGAGATCTCAACCAGCCCTGACTTGCTCACTGCCATCACCACCTGTTCCCCGTCATGCTTTGACAGCTCTGCTATAACCGTGTCGTTAACCGTCACATTGGGAATACCCAGGTTACGCGCCAATAGTTGGACATGAGACAGAGGATTACCTTCTCCGGCGGTTAAAATACCGGCCACGGGCGGCAGATCGGAGACTGTTTCAGGCAAGAGGTAGATACCATCGGCCTTAAAATTTGCAAGCTCACTCAGATCCGGCTCAACGTGCAGTGTTCCACGTGCCAGGCCCGGATTAAGTGCAGTGAAACCCACGCCAACCTCCTGATCGAACAAGTGGTGCTTTACTCCAGCCAACCGGTTTGCATCACGCGAAAGACCATCGAGTACCTTCGAGAAAACCAGCAAGGGACTTCCACGTAATTGATCCTGGATAAACAACATGGCCAGGGGTTCTATCTGTGCGAGCTTTTCCATGGGTTCATAAAAGTGCATCCTTAAAGTCTGCGTCCCCCAGCCCGGTGCACGGCCAAGATAATTCAGGCTACTCAGATACTCATCCAACTGAAGTTCGTTCACCTCAAGCCCATTAATGGTTTTAACCATTTCGTTGAGTAATCGTGCATTGATAACACCGGTGCCAAATGCGGCCTGACCGGCAGACTTCAGAAAAGCAACCTGCTGTTGACGTGTGGCTTTGCCCAGTTCAGACCGCATCACAGATGCAGCACTGAAATTTTCGACTTCCACCCGTAAGCTAAGATCCAGTACTTCAAGACGAACAAAGGGTGATCTGATACGGGGTAAGGCAGTCCGTAGATCAGCCAGTAATTGACCGGTTGTGATGAATTTATTGGCGGCTGGACCACCGCTTCTCATCGCTTTGGCAGAATCTGTCAATATTTTTTGTAACCACGGGGCCGCAGTGTAACGGGCTGCCATACTATCGAGTTCTGCATCCAGCGGTTCGGCCTGGTAGATCGCGTCAATTTCATCAGCCAGTTCCAGGTATGGCTGCTGTGCATTGCTTGCAAGACCCTTCGCATAGTCGCGGACACTCTGCGCATCCTCGGCACCCGGACTACCATGAATTTTGGCTCTCAGCGGTTTGAAGCCGTCGTTCTGATCGGAAAGCGAAGCGGACACCTGCCGCACTTTCTGAATGGAAGCGCTGTTGGCGCCATGAGGCAGCATTCTGACGCCGACCCTCAGGGCAGGAAAACCAGGTCCAATCCACTGATCACGAGAACTCATCTCCATGAGAAGTTTACGTGCTGCCGCCCGTTCATCCTCCTCCTGGATAGCACCGCGATAAAACAGTGCCCGTCTCAATATCCAGCCATCGTCAGCACTGACCAAAAAGCGCTCGATCAGAATTTGTGCATAGATATTTCGAAAATCGGGATTACTTACCAGTTTACTTGTATCCTGACCGGCCAAAATATTGGCGACCAGGTAACCCTGTTTGCGCAATTCGAGTGTTTTGTCGCTCCACTCCCCATGCTGAAAACCACCACCATGATCTTTGCAGGCGTAGGATTTGGGCGGCAATACAGTTCCGTCATTACAAAACCACCTCAGACGTGAAAACGGCCCGCGATCAAGAACTGCCATTTCGTTGACCCACACGCGGTATTGAGCAATATCACTGGAGTTGACTATGATGGTCTCACTCGCAAATGAAGGTGGCGTTAAAAACGGTAACAAACCCATCAAAATCAGGCTTATGCACAGACGCATTGTCGTCTCCGAGGTGTCGGTTGATGAATGAAAATTCCAGGCGCGCATCCTTCCATGTACTACTAATAATAGTTGCGAAAAGAGTCGTTGACCAGTTCTTGTCATTTCGTTGATCAGGGTGAGATTGGCCTGATTAATAACAAAGCTTTTCTAAACAGCTAAAACCTGCGGATTTAGTTAGTGGAGGCCCTTAGCTCTTCGAGGCTCAAACTGTTCGCCTGATCAATGATGCTAAGAAAAGCCCGCGTTGAGCGCTGCATGCCTTCGGCTGGCACCAATTCAGGTATATCAAGCGTTGTGTGGTAAATAACATGATCGATAATATGGAATCCGGGTGCCTGTCGGGTCAACTTGGGTTTGGGGTTCATTTCGGTGTAAATGGAAACACCATACTCCCGCAGCGTGTCGGTGACGATATTGATAAACCTGAGGCTACCCAGGGCGTTCCAGCGAAACGCACCAATTGTATTTGAAGTCATCAGGTCATCGTTGTACCAATACAACTGAGTCTGCGAATTGTGTTCAAGTGTCAGGGCCAGGGCGACTTTATCCCAATTATAATTCTTCTCCCATGCTTTCATGCCAACCTCCCCGTGGTGATGGTCCGGAAACAACAGAAATACCAGTGTTCGCGGCCGTTCTGCCTGCGGGATCACAGCGTAGAAACGTGCGATTTCAAGTGCACTCGCCAGTCCACTTGCATTGTCCATCGATCCCTGGAAAAAACCATCGGTGTGGGCGGCAATGACTACCTCTTCATCAGACGCACCCGGTAATGTAGCAAAGACATTAGCGGTTTTGATGTTTTTTCTGATTTCGATATCAAGTTTCAGGCTGATTTCAACTTTCTTACCACTGCCAAGAACATCCCGCAACGCAAAACCTTCATCTTGACTGATGGTCATTAGTGGGACGCCATATTTGGCGGATGGCGCACCAAGCGGATTGAACTGGCCATTGCCTGGAACAGCCATTACGTTAATAACCATGGCAGCACCCATTTCTGATGCGCGTTTATTGGCGTCAAAAATCCGCGCACGGCTACTGGCCGAGTGGCTGCGTCCACCCGGCACAAACGTACTGTAGATGACGACAGCCTTACCCTTGATTTCTCGGCCCAGGAAATCAGGCTCTGCACCAATACCTACCCAAACTGCTTCAGCCGTCAAACCTTGCGTTGGCGTTGGTGCCGTTTTGCCAACAGGAAAGGCACTTTCAAACCTGACCGGCTTTGAGTCAACCGTATACGAGGCTTCCCAGAATTTTGGGGTCCAATCACTCGGTATAACGTAGGGAACCCGTTTCGTAACAAAGCCAAGACGCTTGAATTCATCCGTCATTATTTCCATCGTCATCACATCATAGACTGTGCCCGGCAAACGACCCCAGTACATGTTGCCATCCGCCTGACTACGTAAGGAAATTGCGGAAATCTTACGAACCCATTCCTTCATCCTTGCCCCGCTGACATCAGCATAGGCAGCCTGTTCCTTTCGCAAAGGCCAATGAGGGTAGGCCTCATCAGCAATGGACAGAGTTTCCAGGTCACGGGGTAACCCAAGGCCATAGGTTTTGGGCTTGGCGGAACCCTCCTCTCCTGCAAGCGAGTTGACCGATAGCAAGCATATTGCACCCAGGGCAAGCGACAGCAGCGTGTTTTTCATATTCCCTGCCTCAAGTTCTTAATTTACTGTCACAGGTAATTGGTCGAGTCCAAGTGCCAGGGCATTGGGGCGTCGCGGGTCGGCAGCACCATGAAATACTCCTTGCTGCCACATAATTGACTGTGTGCTACCCATCGTTTGTTGCATATCAACCTGGTGCCCCATGGATTTGAGTAACTTGACAGTCTCTGGATTCATGCCGGTTTCAATCCCAAGTTCGCCATTCTGCCAGCCCTGGTGAATACGGGGCTGATGTGTTGCCTCTGCAATATTCATTCCGTAATCAAGAACATTGACAACAACCTGCAAAACGACATTGATTATTCGCCCGCCGCCGGGAGTACCAGTCACGAGAAGGACCTTGTCGTCATCTCCCAATATGATGGTCGGAGTCATTGTAGATAACATCCGTTTCCCAGGAGCCAACGCATTTTTGTGATTTTTGTCCGACTGGTAACTGAAATTACGCATCTGGTTATCAAAAAGGATACCGGTGCCTTCGGCCACAAAACCGGAACCGAATGAATAACCCAGCGTATAGGTATTGGACACGGCATTGCCGTATTGATCCATAACAGAAAAGTGCGTGGTATTGCGACTTTCATAACGATCCACGAGCTCCGCCGAAATCTTGCTGACCTTTGTGGCACGATTGAGATTGATCTTCTTTGCCATATCCCTCGCCAATTTCTTACTGATATACCCGTCAATGTTGACCTCCACAAAATCAGGATCACCCAGCAATGACCTGCGATTGGCCGCCGCGCGCTTCATAACCTCGGACATTATGTGCAGACTCTTTGCGCTGCCGGCACCGAAGATCGGCAGCGAGAAGTTTTCCAGCATATTCAGCATCTGCAGCAAGGTGACACCTCCTCCGCTGACAGGCGGCATGGAGTAAACTCTTTTGCCGCGATAAACGGTGGATACAGGCTTTCTAACTTTGACCTTGTAGGCTGCAAGATCATCTTTGTTCATGATTCCGCCGGCCTGTTCAAATGCTTTGACAATCCGGTCGGCAAGCTTACCTTCATAGAATGCCGAAGCACCATGTTCCATAATCTGGCCGATAGACCAGGCCAGGTCTTTTTGTTGTAACAAATCACCAGCGACCCAGCGTTCGCCAGCCACTTTGACATAGGCAGAACCGGGAGAATAGTAGTTCAAAACCGCACTGGCCATATTGAGCACATGTGCCAGATCATGTCCGATCTCAAAACCCTCATCTGCCAGTCGCCAAGCAGGTGACAAAAGGTCTTTCCAATCTAATGAACCATATTGTTGCCAAGCCTGATACATGGCAGCAACGGTACCGGGTACAGCCGGGGCATTTGGACCAAAGGTTAACTTGTCCATGTCCATTTTCCCGTCAGCGCTGGTAAATTTTTCTACGCTCGCGGCCTGAGGTGCCATCGAACGGTAGTCGAGAGCAATTGTTTTCTGCTCTTTTGCCATGTGCGCCAACATGAATCCACTACCGCCAATATTGCCTGCCCGGGGTAAAGTTACTGCCAGTACGAAACCCACCGCAACAGCCGCATCTATCGCGTTACCGCCTTTGGCAAGAATACTCTGCCCCACCCGGGTGGCGATGCTGTTTTGCGACACCACCATGCCATAACTCCCCTTGATCGGGTGGTGAATGGAGTCGTAACGAATGATGGGCTGCTTGAGACCTGAATCAACAACGGTTGACTGCGACCATACTGGAGTCGAACAAAAAACAGACAGGAATAAAATAGTCGCAACGCCTACTTTGAGTAGGGTTCTCCAACATACCGAATGCACAAGCTTCATATGAAATCCATCATTCTATTTTGTGACATCCAAATATAATAAAACCTGCGCCCAAACAGAAACTTTTGAACATACCATGTGCAAACTGTGATGGCAGCATGAGGGACTCAATAATAGATGCCGGGGAGCGAATGCTCCCCGGCGGTAAAGGACCTGGTTAAAAAGCAACTCTTATATCAAGGTAGTAAGACCGACCGTAGTCACGATGCGCGTCCGCGAAATATCCGAAATACCTGTCGGCCAGAGGCGCGCGCTCGTTGGTCAGATTGTTGATGCCGAGACGTACGCGCGTGTTGGAGGCCCCGATGTCGAAGTTGTAATCGATACTGGTATTCCAATACGTGTGAGACGGTATGACGTACCGTGTACCATCATCAAGCGTAAGCGAGCTTTGGTAGAAATTGCTCAGGTAGAACCACGCCAGTGAAGCACCCCAATTGTTTTTCATCCAGCGAACTCGTGCGTTCATCTTCTTTTTCTGATTACCGTCTCTGCGCAGCAGGTCACCCAGCCCTTCAATCGGGTAGTTGGACGGTATCACTCCGGCATCCTGGGCATCCTTGATCGTGCCGGCCAGGGTACCTGGAGTTTGATCGTACTCGGAGTAGATCGAACCTACCCAGGTGAACGTCCAGTCACCGATCCCGGAAGTAATATCGTAATAAACGCCAAAGTCCCAACCTTTTACGGTGCGGGTATCCAGGTTGCGGTACGGTTCGCTACCATTGTCGACTTCACCCGCAGGACACAGGCCTGCTTCAAGAAATGCCGGGATCGCGTCTTCGTCCACTTCCTGGCGCTTGAGTGTGTCCAGACCTTCGAAAGATTCGCAGTTATTGACCCCGTTTTCAACGCGCAGCAGCAGGTCAAGCAATGAGAGGTTATCCTGGCCAAATAGTCCGATGGTGTCTGTCTTCTTGATCTTCCAGAAATCGAGGGTCAGCGTAAGGTTGTCGAGTGGGTTCAACACGATACCAAGGGATGTATTGTCCGACTTCTCGGGCTTCAGTTCCTTGTTACCGAATGCACGGCGCTGCCAACTGTACTCACAATTGCTGTCCAGAGCGTCTTCCGGATCGCCCGTTATATCGGTAACGTATTGGCAAACAAAATCCTTGTTGGTATTGGAACGCGCGACAACTTCCTCGTTGATGGTTACCAGGTTGGGCGCCCGGAATGCTTCAGACCAGGAACCGCGCAGCATGAACCAGTCAGTCGGGCGCCAGCCGAATGCGACCTTGGGTACCCAGGTGCTGCCAACGTCCGAGAAATCTTCATAACGGACGGCTAGTTGCACGTCCAATGTGGAGTGCAGCGGCAAAACGAATTCCGTAAACAACGAAGTGACGTTGCGTTTGCCGCTGCTGTCCAATGTTGGGCTGGAATTGACCACGTCAGAAACAAACGGGAAGGTATCGCCCTGCCAATCCACGAAATTGATGGTGCCGTCAAGCCGGGGATCGCGGTCATCGTCAAACTTTTCCCTGCGCCATTCGGCACCGGCCAGGAAGGCTACCGGGCCGCCCCAGATCTCGAAAATGTCGATATTGGAGACCTTGAAGTCAACCAGTGTAAGATCAGACTCACTGTTTCGGTACACATCCACCAGGGCGCGTTCGTAATTGGTGTTTACGCCGCCGCCAAAGGGATTGTAGGCCGCGGATGTCGGGTCACTCAGGGCTTCCTGCAACAGTGTGTTGGAGAAGCGGTCATAGGTCACTTCATCACGTTTCGCCTTGCTGTAGAGAATCGCTGAATCCCAGTCCCAATCCATGCCAATAGTGCCGCTCAGGCCCGCCAGAATCCGGTAAGATTTGCCGTCGTTTTCTACTCGTCTGGGAACTTCTGCCAGTCGGTAGTTATCGATCTCCATCTCCAGGCCTGTACAGGGAACATCGGGACCGATCACATCGTCAGACAGGCGGTTAGGTGACCCGCAAGGGCCGAGAGGATTGTAATAGTTATCGGCTGAAACCCGCAGCTTCACGGACGAGAACGAAGCGGAAGGATGGCGGTATGTACTGGTTTCGGACTTGTAGTAGGAGAACTCCGAATAAAACTCAAGGCCACTGTCGAATTCGTGATTGAAATACGCGTAAATATTGTATCGGTCCAGCTCGGAAGTCAGGTCACGATTTTCGTTCAGGTTGTAGCGGTAGGTACCCTGCCCGTCGGCATTACCACAGACGTTGTCGGCGATAATGTAGCCGCCTTCGCACCTGGGGTCGTCAGTTGGATAAGTCTCGAACTCCCCGCTGGAATCAACTATTCCGCGATCAACCAGGCCGTATGGGTCGCCCTTCATACTCTTGCGAAGATCATACTGTCCCCACAGGGAGTTCGCACTGTCGTTACGGAAATCAGTGGTGTCAAGCCAGGGGGAACCTTCCGGAAGCAGGCGCCGAAAATCGGAGTCGGCCCATTTTGGGTCATCCTGGGAATTGACGCGATCACGGTGATAATAGTTTGCAAAGACGCCAACCGCTGTGCGATCGCCATTAAAGAGACCGCCCCATTCAAGGGTCGCACTGATGTCATCGCGAGGAAGGTTATCGAAGGTGGTCCAGCGTCCGCGGATGCTGAAACCTTCATAGTCGTTTTTCATCACGGTGTTGACAACGCCTGCAACAGCGTCTGCACCGTAAATGGCGGAAGCGCCATCACGCAGCACTTCAACCCGTTGGACACCAAATACCGGGATCGCCGCAGAGTTGGCCGTGTTCACCGGTATGAAGTCACCGCCCACCTGCTCGGTCTGGAACGTCGCCGCATTCACCACTCGCCTTCCGTTCATCAGGACAAGGGTGTTGCCGGTACCGATATTCCTCAGATTGAACGCGCCGATGTCGCCGCGGGCCGAGTTGACGCCACCGCTGA
>JAOUCZ010000365.1 GCA_029859505.1 Lysobacterales bacterium
CAAAATCTCCGAGGAACTGAAGCTCAGCCGATTGTTGATCGGCCCAGCCCGTTTCCGGGTAGGTGAATAGTGTTGCTGCAACACTGTCATCATCAAGGCCGGTCCGGTATTCGGAGTCGCGGTCGGAGTAGATGAACTTCCACGCAAGCTCGTCGTTCATGTCCCAATTGGCGGTAATGGACCATCCGTCGGCTTCGTTGGATACGACGTTGGATGCCACTATGTTTCCGTCGGCGTCAACGTAAAAGCCACCGTTGTTATCGTATGGGTCATCTGAAACATCGCTGTTTCTAGCCCCTAACTGGTATAAGAGACCCGAAGGCACTTCATCGATCAGGGTAGTGTAGGGTCTTAGACCGCCTCTCCCCTTGGCTTTGTCATAGGCAGCCAGGATAGAAAAGTCTTCCGTCGGCATCCATTTGGCAGCGACCCGGACTGACCAGTTTTTCATCTCACCAACGTCTTGCGAAGTATCCAGATTCAGGAAGTCACCCACGCCATTGCGTTGGGTCCAGGAACCTGTTGCTGACGCTGCAAATTGGTCACTTATCGAGGCATTGTAATAGGCATCGCCGTAAATCCGGCCACGGGTTCCCCCATACAGTTTCATACGACCACCGCTTTCGTCACCCGGTTGGCGGGTGATAATGTTAATCGCGCCACCGATGGAGTTACGTCCATACAGCGTACCCTGCGGGCCACGCAGAACCTCCACTCGTTCGATGTTGGCCAAAGACCAGTTCTGTCCAACCTGGCGGCCCAGGTAGACTCCATCGACGTAGATGCCCACACCCGGGTCCGTGGTTATCAGGTGATCCTGTAAACCAATGCCACGTATAAAGGGATTAACCGATGAAGTTTGGCCGCCAGAAAAGCCAGTCACAGTCAGGTTGGGTACGAACTTACCGATATCGGTCAGGTCCGTTATCCCCTGGCGTTCGATACCTGCCTGTGTAAAGGCCGTGATGGCAATGGGAACCTGGTAAATGCTTTCTTCGCGTTTGGTGGCCGTAACGATGACCTCCTCGAGAAGACCGTCATCATCAGGTTGTGCCAGTAGCGGTGGACTAATTACAAACGAGGCTGCAGTTGTAGCAATAGCCGCGATTTTCCAAGATTTCTTATTCATGTGCTCTCCGTTTTAGTGTGATTTTTGGGATGGAACGCCATGCTTTATTTATGCACTTGGGTGCAAATCATACGCTCAAAACGGAAAGCTTTCCTACTAATGTTGAAGGCGAAGATGGAGATGAATATGAGAAAGCAGGTGAGCAATAAGGAGTTAGTCCTTGAGACTGCTGAACAATAACCGACTTTCACAAATGAATTGCATTTAATGTTGTAGACAACTAAATTTCACTGCTATGAAAGTTCTGGTTACAGGCAGTTCAGGTCACCTGGGTGAGGCACTTGTCCTGACGCTGTTGGAGCGTGGCCTTGGTGTGCTTGGTTTGGATATCAAGCAGTCCTATTTCGCTACAGGTCGGTTCCAAGGGTTACCACGACCAGGTTTTTGAAGAAGGCCCGTATCCTGTCTGACTTTTTGGTCAATCAGAGTTTCCCTCGACTAACTCCTTAACCCTTCGTATATCTGCCAATGCGGCCAGCACGCGATTTTCGCCTTCAGCGATTGCTTCCGCTGCCTTGTGAAACTCCAGTAAACCGATATGACCCAACCTGGGCGATATCACCACTTCAGCCGGATCACCTGCCAAGCGGCTGCGGGTGATGCGGTCCTGTACTATATTGATGGAGGCTGTGATCGAGGTGAAAAGACCGGGGGCATCCTCCTGTTTGTCGCTATCCGGAAAGATTGAATTTGAATACTCCAGTGTTGTTTGTTTCAGGTTGTGCAGTACACTTTTTTTCTTGACTGGCGTGTCTACCGGTTTTCTCTGGTTGCGGCGGCTCATTACGTCTGAATTCAAATTGACTGCTATAACAACATCCGCACCCAGTGCCCGGCAAGCGGACACAGGGACAGGGTTAACCAGTCCGCCATCGACAAGCCAGCGATGTTCGTGGCGAACCGCTGGAAACAAACCTGGCAGAGCCATTGAGGCTCGCACGGTATCTGCCAGTTCGCCTTCCTGAAGCCAAACCTCCCGACCGCTTTCAAGATCGGTTGATACGGCAGCGAAAGGTGTGTGCAGGTTTTCAATTTGACAGCCCTGACCGGCAACATATTGATACAGAAACCTGCTGAGACGGTCACTGTCAACAAAGCCGGACTTACCAAGTTTGACATTGAAAAATTTAAAGACATCCGTTCGGGTTGAGCCAAGAACCCAGTTCTCCAGCTTAACCAGATTACCTGCCAGGTAGCACGCACCGATCATGGCGCCCACCGAGGTGCCGCAAATAATATCGGGTTCTATGCCCTCGCGGAGTAACGCCTTGATGATGCCGATGTGTGACCAGCCGCGTGAGGCACCGCTGCCAAGGGCCAGGCCGATCTTTGGTGGTGTACCGTAACTTCTCATTTGAAGTCCCTCATGATGGACTTGTTACATTATAGTTGAACCTGAACTACTGCTGTCTCGGTTAATTTATCTCGCTTTGGATGGAAGGTTAATCCCTCCGCTACGATAGTGTTATGCATAGGGGGCTATGGTGTTTCCAGAGCCGGGGTGGGGAGCCGGTACCGGGACCGTACGAGACAGGATGTCGAGTCCGAGCGACACAGGACGTGTTTAAGCGAGTCCCGGTACCGGCTCCCCGCCCCGGCTCCCCACCCAACCTAAATCCGGTGGGCTTGATCTGCATTTGTGTGATTGCTTGAGTTTCAACGATGCTTCAAACTCAACGACCAACCACTGATCAAGAGAAACACCACAATGCC
>JAOUCZ010000132.1 GCA_029859505.1 Lysobacterales bacterium
TAAGTGACCGTCGTGACGGTGTGTCCGTGTTTTACCGTATGGCTGCCACCATTGTTGATCCAGGTCTTAATGCCCTGTGGGAGTTGTTACGCACAAACACTTCCGACCCGTTGATTCAACAGGATTTAGCACGCATACCACAGGTGCTGAATGCGCGCAGCGGGAATTCAAACTGGGCGGATAGCGTCGCCGGAGACATGGAACGTCACTATTCACCGGGCCGGACATGGGAGGTCACGACACGCATGATCGTCCAGTTACTCGAACTCGGAGACGTGCTGGATGTTGCTTCCGGTGACGGCGTTCTGGCTGAAATACTGGCACCCAGCGCTCGCAGTATACAATGCCTCGACATCAGTCAAAAGGTGGTCAATGCAGGCAAGAAACGTTTACGTAATTACCCCAATGTCAAATTTGCAACGGGTGATATGCATGATCTGCCGGTTGCGGATGAGTCATTCGATACGGTCATGCTAATGCATGCTTTAACCTACACCAATGAACCCCAAAAAGTCTTCACCGAGGCCAGACGGGTACTACGCCCCGGCGGGCGCCTGCTGGCAGCAACACTGCAAAAACATCCACATAAAAATGCCGTAGCAGCCTATAACCACCTTAATCTCGGGTTCACAGAATCGCAGTTAAGCAAGTTTTGCATCCAATCTGGTCTTGAGCCACAAACCATCCAAATTTCAGCTGTTGAAAAGCGCACCCCCAATTTTGAAGTACTGACGTTAATGGCCATCAGACCCGGTCAGGCATCATCCTGAATAGAATATGAAGCGGTAATAAAATGTACTCCCAAGCTTATAAAAACCCAACGCGTGCTGCGCAATTCCACAAGCTGTTGTCTGAGAAAATCCTGATACTCGATGGTGCCATGGGAACCATGATCCAGGCATTCGAATTAGACGAAGCCGATTTTCGTGGCTCAGAGTTCAAGGACCACTCCTTACCCCTGCGTGGCAACAACGACCTTTTGACCCTCAGCCAACCTGAGAAAATCGCCAGCATTCACCGGGCGTTTCTGCAGGCCGGTGCGGATCTGATCGAAACCAATACTTTCAATAGCACAAGGATCTCCCAGGCCGATTACGGCATGGAGCATCTTGTCAGGCAGCTGAACTTTGACGCAGCCCAACTGGCACAGACCGAAGCGGAATATTTTACATCACAGGATCCACACAAGCCCCGCTTTGTCGTCGGCTCGCTGGGGCCGACCAATCGCACGGCATCACTATCCCCCGATGTAAATCGCCCGGATTTTCGTAATGTCAGCTTTGAGGAACTACGCGAGACCTATGCAGAAGCAGCCACCGGTCTGCTTGAAGGTGGTTCAGACATCCTGATGGTGGAAACGGTTTTCGACACACTCAATTGTAAGGCTGCCCTGGTAGCCATAGATGATGTCTTCACCGAACTTGGATATCGGGTACCCGTGATGATCTCAGGCACGATTACAGACGCCAGCGGCCGCACCCTGTCGGGCCAGACCGTTGCTGCATTCTGGAACTCGGTGAGGCACGCGAAGCCCGCTTGTATCGGGCTCAACTGCGCCCTGGGAGCCACCGGGCTGCGCCCCTGGCTACAGGAATTGTCGCGGGTGGCGGAGTGCCCCGTCAGTGTCCACCCCAATGCCGGCCTGCCAAATGAGTTGGGTGGCTACGACGACACACCTGAACAGATGTCTGCGGTGATTGCTGAATTTGCATCCGAAGGACTAATCAATGTTGCAGGTGGCTGTTGCGGTACACGACCGGAGCACATCAAGGCGATTAGCGAAGCGCTGAAGAGCCATGCAACCAGAATTCCACCCAAGCCCATCCCCTATTGCCGGCTATCCGGTCTGGAACCATTGACACTGACGCCTGAACTGAATTTTGTTAACGTCGGTGAGCGTACCAATGTGACAGGGTCCGCTGTTTTCCGCCGCCTGATCCAGGCGGATGACTTTGAAGCCGCCGTTGAAGTTGCCAGGCAACAGATTAGAAATGGTGCGCAGATCATCGACATCAACATGGATGAAGGCCTGCTCGACGGCGTCGCGGTGATGACCCGCTTCCTGCATCAGATTGCCTCGGAACCTGATATTGCACGGGTGCCGGTCATGCTGGACTCCTCCCGTTGGGAGGTTCTGGAGGCCGGACTGGCCTGTCTGCAGGGTAAAGGCGTGGTCAACTCAATCAGCCTGAAAGAAGGTGAAGCGGCATTTATTGCCCAGGCGCGTACCATATTGCGTTTTGGCGCCGCTGTGATCGTCATGGCATTCGATGAAAACGGCCAGGCAGACAGCCTGGAGAAACGCGTCAGTTTCTGTGAAAGGGCGTGGAAGCTTCTCACTCATGAGGTTGGGTTCCCGCCTGAAGACATCATTTTTGATCCGAATATTTTTGCCGTGGCAACAGGCATCGAGGAGCACAACAGCTACGGCATCGACTTTATCGAAGCGACACGGCGGATTAAAAAAGCCTGTCCGGGCGCACTGGTTTCCGGCGGCGTCAGCAATATTTCATTTTCATTCAGGGGCCAGGACAGGGTTCGCGAAGCGATCCATAGTGTGTTTCTTTATCACGCGGTGCGCGCCGGTATGGACATGGGAATCGTCAATGCGGGACAGCTCGAGATTTATGATGAAATTGACCCTGCCTTGCGCGAATCTGTCGAAGACGTTGTTCTGAACCGTCGTCCGGATGCAACCGACCGTCTGCTTGAAATAGCGCAGGCGTTCCAGGGCGTGACTAAAACCGAAGAAGCCGATGAGGCCTGGCGGCAGGAACCCGTTGCAGAGCGTCTGAAGCACGCACTGGTCAAGGGCATCAACACACATGTAAAAGAGGACGTTGAAGAAGCACGGCTTCAAGCATCAAAGGCACTGGATGTTATCGAGGGCCCTTTAATGGATGGTATGAATATCGTCGGTGACTTATTTGGAGATGGGCGCATGTTCCTGCCCCAGGTGGTCAAGAGTGCGCGTGTCATGAAGCAGGCCGTGGCAGTTCTGGTTCCCTATATTGAAGAAGAAAAGCGTCTGGCTGGTACCGGTAGCACCCGCCAGGTCCGCGTTTTGATGGCAACCGTCAAGGGCGATGTTCACGACATCGGCAAAAACATTGTTGGAGTGGTATTGAGCTGCAATCACTACGAGGTTATTGACCTTGGTGTTATGGTGTCTGCAGAGTCCATTCTTGAAACGGCTCTCCGCGAAAATGTAGATATCATCGGTTTGTCCGGTCTGATTACACCATCACTGGAGGAAATGCGGCATGTTGCAAGCGAAATGCAACGTCGTGGTTTAAAACAACCCCTGATGATTGGCGGTGCGACAACCTCGCCATTGCATACGGCACTGCGTATCGACCCTGAATATTCCAATGGTGTGTTCTGGGTCAAAGACGCCTCACGGGCCGTTGGTGTCGCCAGAAAACTCTGCGATGCCCAGGAGCGGAAAAAATTATCCATCAGCGTGGCGCGGGATTATGCAGGTATGCGTGAACGGAGAGCGAAAGGCAGCTCACGGAAGCCGCCTGTCAGCTTGCCTGATGCCCGCAGTAATGCATTCTCACCATCCTGGTCCGCTGCAAATATCTCCCAACCAGCAAACCCCGGCCTGCATGTCTTTGAGGACATTGAGTTGGCAGAACTGGTGCCGCTGATCGACTGGACGCCTTTTTTCCAAACATGGGAATTACAAGGACGCTACCCTGAGATACTCGAAGATAAAAACAAAGGTGAAGCCGCCCGTAACCTGTTTTCAGATGCACAGGCCATGCTGAAACAGATTGTGGAAGAGAAATGGCTGGATGCACGCGCGACTGTTGGCATCTTCCCTGCTTCGGCCGATGGTGACGATGTTGTGATATTTACGGATGAAACCCGCGTGACGGAGTTACGCCGACTCAACTTCCTCCGACAGCAAAAACCAAAAGCCCAGGGCCGTTACAACCGATGTCTATCAGATTATATTGCGCCGGCAACATCCGGCGCACCCGACCACATTGGTCTTTTCGCAGTCACCGCAGGTCTCCGAATTGAGGACAAACTGGCTGAATACGAGAAGAATCATGATGATTATGCGTCAATAATGCTCAAAGCACTGGCTGATCGACTGGCCGAGGCTTTGGCAGAACATACACATCAACGGGTACGCAAGACTTTGTGGGCCTATGACCCGCAGGAATCACTTGATAACCAGGCGTTGATCAATGAGGACTATCGCGGAATACGGCCCGCCCCGGGCTACCCCGCTTGCCCCGATCACAGCGAGAAGGAAAAAATCTTTGAACTACTGGACGCTGAAGCCAATTCCAAAATGGAGTTGACCAGTGGCTATGCCATGCTGCCTGCGTCATCGGTCAGCGGTTATTACTTCGCTCACCCGCAAAGCAGTTACTTTGTGCTTGGGAACATTCTCGATGACCAACTAATTGATTACGCCGGACGTAAGAACATCAGTCCGGACCAGGCACGGAGGCTACTGGCGGCAAATATTGTGCTGTAGCACCGAACTTAAGCTAAAGCTACCAGATCAGATCATCCGGTACGGGGTTGTCTTCTTCCTCTTCGTGTTCTGCACCGCTCAAGTCGGGGATATGATCCGGTGCAAACTGACGTATCTCTTCGATCTTTTCTCTAGGTAGCAGGTGATAATTTCCACTTAAGTAAACCACACCAATGGTACCTGCGGTGATCTCGTTGATCTGTTCCGGTGTTACCAAAACGCTGCGAATCCGACCCTTGTAGATAAAATTTCTTTTGTTTTCAGCTGCGGGATTACGAACTGCGGTCTCCTGAATCAGAGCCTTGATTTTTTTATTGATCTCACGGCGCTGACGCTCCTGCTCACGCTTGAGTTCGACAGCCTTTTCCTTCTGTAGGCGCTCTTCCTTATTGCGAATTCTGTAAGCCTGATCAAGAGAGATTTCAGCACTGCTTTTTTTAGGCCTTGCTGCTTTAGGGCAGGCCTTTTGTTGCTTTTTAGGCTGGGGTTTTGCTTTCTTGGGAGCCAGCCCCAGGGCCAGCAATTGATCTTTAAGACTGTTACTCATATTGCTTCAATGACATTATCAAATAGGTGGGATGTGGGGGAACACGGGGTATGGAAATCAAGCGCGGCCAGAGATAAAACAGCTTTGAATTGATTATGAAAACTCAATCCGAACCACTCCTGACCGCGCCTTTGTCTAGATCAACGCACTAATATTTCAGTGCGCTGTTGAACCGGTTTATTCCGGTGCACCTATATCCAGCAATTCAACTTCGAAAACCAGTGTTGAATTTGGTGGAATAGGACCACCGCCACCTGCGCCATAGGCTAAATCAGGTGCGATATAGAACATGAATTTGCTGCCTACCGGCATCAACTGGACACCTTCCGTCCAACCTGCAATAACACGATTCAGGCCAAAGGATATCGGCTCATTGCGGGCATAGGAGCTATCAAACTCGGTACCATCAAGCAGTGTTCCGCGGTAATGTACCTTGACGGTATCGGTGGCAACCGGCTTGGCACCATCACCCATGGTGATGACTTTATACTGCAGGCCTGATGCGGTCGTCTGCACGCCTTCTTTCGTTGCGTTCTCAGCAAGAAACTTCTGGCCCGCAACCAGATTCGACTCACCTGCAACTGCAGCTTCTGCTGCCTGCTCTGCCTGTCGCTTCTCGATATATTCCTTGCGAACCTGCGCCGCCTCTTCAGTGGTCATCGCCAGTTCTTCGCCATTATAAGTAGAGCGTACGGCATCCATAAGCGAATCAAGGTCAATTTCCGTCCCCTGTTCACGCAGTGATTTGCCGATATCCATGCCGATGATGTAACCCAGTTTCTTTTCGTCAGTATCCAATTCAATTGCCCATGTATTAGTTGAGAGAATTAATACGGCCAAAATCAGACCGCAACGCTTGAAAGTATTCATTCTGTGATAACTCCTGGTAAACAGAGTGCGAATTGTCCACATATATGACTCATTGCGCAAACAAAATGTTTCATTTTTCAAGCTGAGTTATCCTTTGTGCCATGACGATAATTATTGCAACCCTGATTCTGTATCAATTGCTATTGCTTTCTATTGGATGGTGGGCCAGCAGGCGAACCTCTGACAACGAGGATTTCTACCTCGGAGGACGCAAGCTGGGCGCTGCCGTTGCCGCCTTAAGCGCTTCAGCCAGCTCATCTTCCGCCTGGAGCTTGCTGGGTGTTTCAGGTGCTGCTTATGCATGGGGGCTGCCGGCTATATGGTTGATCCCGTCTACACTCCTTGGTTTTTTTATAAACTGGTACTGGATCGCGCCACGTATGTGGGAGCAAAGCCGGAAAGACAATGCCTTGACCCTGACGGAGTTTCTCGCAGGCCCACAAGGAGACCCGGCACGCAAGACTATTATGCGAATCGGATCCGCGGTTATTATTTTCTCTTTCACTTTTTATATTGCCGCCCAGTTCCAGGCGGCAGGCAATACTTTTGCCGGCGCCCTGAATATGGATCCGACAATGGCTATTTCACTCGGTGCCGCCATCGTCCTGGTCTATGTCATGCTAGGTGGATTCTGGGCTGCCAGCATCACCGATAGCATCCAGGGACTCTTGATGGCAGGTAGTGCAGTGGTTTTACCCGTTGCCGCATTGATCGTCGTTGGTGGCCCCGGCGTTTTGATGGCCAGCCTTGATGTTGACGGCTTTTCCTCCATCACTCTATGGACACGTCAGGACAACCTCGCTGCCGGAATCGGGTTTGTTATAGGTCTTGCCGGAATCGGCCTTGGCTATCCCGGCCAACCTCATGTCGTGAACCGTTTTATGGCCATGGAAGATAGCAAGGCCATTCCGACGGCACGACTGATTGCGATCACATGGGCGGTCGTTATTTATACGGGCATGGTGGTGCTTGGATGGTGCGGACGATTACTGGTATCAACACTTGGTGATGGTGAGCAGGTTTTATTTGCACTTGCCACGCTTTTACTACCTTCCATCATGGCCGGCATCATGGTTTCCGCCATTTTATCTGCCATCATGTCGACCGCCGATAGTCAGTTACTGGTGGCAGCGTCCAGCGTCAGTCACGATTTACGCAATGGAAAGATGACTACCCATGAAAGCCTGAAGCAATCACGCTGGGTGGTGTTATCTATCGGTATTGCTGCCATCCTCCTTGCGATTTACTCACCGGAGGCTATTTTCAGCCGTGTGCTGTTCGCCTGGCAGGCACTGGCGGCGGCCTTCGGCCCGCTACTTATCATTACCCTCTGGCGTGGACCGGTGAGTCCCAACTGGCGTATCGCCGCCATGACCTCGGGTTTTCTGCTAACCGTCATCCTTAACTGGACCACCGACACACCCGGGGATATTGCCGAGCGCTATATCCCGATGCTCGTTGCCCTCGGCCTTGCGTGGCGGGGCAGTATTGAAAATCCTTGAGCACCGGTCCGGTGGCGCTGCCATACCCACCGAAAGCAGATCCTCAATCGCTAACATAGCGGTTCTGACTTTACCTGCCGTTGCTTCAAGCAAAGAAAACCAGTTCACCCCTTAGCGCAATACCGTCCAATCAAGAAACAAACTCCCACCTAATTGTTGCATTCTAGAATCATGGTGTTATACTTCACTACAACACTACTAATGAATCATCAGATTCGTGAGAAACAAAATGATGAATTTACTTCCACATCACAGAATTCGAGTCCCCAACAGCCTGGCAATCTTTGCCGCCCTGCTGTTACTCGTCACCGCTTTCGCTGGTGTTGGGTCCAACCAGGAATCAATTTCTTCCGGTCAGGAAACCGAATTTTCAGCGAAAGCTGATAGCAACATTAGACAAGAAGTCAAAAGCAAGTCCCGTGGACTTAAGCTTGGATTATTGCTGTTCCGCCGTGGATGAGCAGACCGGGACTTAATATGACAACCCAATGGAATGACAGCCAACCAATTTACTGGCAACTGAAAGAACGCACCATCGCCATGATTCTGGATGGTACACTGGCAGAAGGCGTTGCCCTGCCCTCTGTCCGTACGGTGGCGTCTGATTTCCAGCTCAATCCGATCACAGTTTCCAAGTCCTACCAGGCACTTGTTGATGACGATCTTGTCGAAAAGCGCCGTGGACTGGGTATGTTCGTGCGCGAAGGTGCCAGGCAAAAACTGACTGAAAGCGAACGTGAGAAATTTCTCAGTGAAGAGTGGCCTGCGATGGTCACCCGCATCCGGCAACTGGGTCTTGATATTAATAAATTACTACAATCAGCAACAGAAAAAGAAGGCGACTCCTGATGAACAATGTCATTGAAGCGCGGGGCTTAACCAAGCGCTACAAACGTACCGTAGCGGTCGATAATATTGACCTGGAAATTCCCTCGGGAAGAATTGTAGGCCTGATAGGCCCGAATGGCGCCGGTAAAACCTCGGCATTAAAAGCCATCCTCGGCCTGGCCACCTATGAAGGTGAATTAAGTGTTCTTGGAAAGAACCCTTCCAGGGACAGGGCCGAGTTAATGGAAGACGTGTGCTTCATCGCCGACGTTGCGGTCCTGCCCCGCTGGATTCGAGTTTGGCAGTTGATCGAACTGACTGAAAAAATTCACCCGAGGTTCTCCCGGGAAAAATGCCTGCAATACCTGGATTCAACCAAAATCACACTCGACCACAGGGTCAAGCAGTTATCAAAGGGCATGGTGGTTCAGTTACACCTGGCCATTGTCATGGCAATTGATGTGAAACTGCTGGTACTTGATGAACCTACCCTGGGTCTGGATATTCTTTTTCGCAAACAGTTCTACACCAACCTGTTAAACGATTACTTTGATGAAGAACGCACCATCATCATTACTACACACCAGGTTGAGGAAATTGAACATATCCTCAGTGACCTGATCTTCATCCAGGATGGCCGTATTGCACTCGATTGCAGCATGGAAGAAGTCCAGGACAGCTACGTTGAACTGATCGTCACACCCGACAACGCCGCCGCAGCCCGGGAACTGCAACCCCTTTATGAACGGGAGTTATTCGGCCGGCATATTTTCCTTTACCAAAGCGCCGACCGTGAACAACTTAAGAATCTCGGTGAACTGCATACACCAAGTGTGGCCGATCTGTTTGTCGCTACCATGAACGGAGGTGCCGCATGAACCGTTTAATAGCCCTTCTAAAACGTGAGTTCTGGGAAAACAAAGGTGCTTTCCGGACAACACCGCTGGTTATTGGAGGCATCTACATTGTACTTGCCCTGATGTTCATCATCACTTTCAATCACTTTGATAATGAATTCCAGTCACTGAAAGAACTTGCCCGCTGGGTGTCCCAGACAGATGCGACTCTTCGCGGCGAGATCATCTATGTGGCCAATCTCGCTCTTCTCCCGACCTTGTTTAACACGGTTCTGTCCTTTGTCGTATTCTTCTATCTGCTGGGCTCCTTATATGATGACCGCAAGGATCGCAGCATATTGTTCTGGAAGTCACTTCCGGCATCCGACACGCTGACACTGGGTTCAAAACTGCTTTCAGCCATGCTAGTTGCACCCGTTATCTTCTGGGCTATTTATGTTCTGACCTATATCGTGATCATGGCGATTTTCTCCGCAGTAGTGCTGACTTTGGGTGAAAACCCGTGGACACTGTTCCTGGGTATCGGCAATCCTTTCAAGGCATGGGGCATGCTCCTGTTGAGCTACCTGGCGCAAGCAATATGGACATTACCTTTGTATGGCTGGTTGATGCTGGTGT
>JAOUCZ010000366.1 GCA_029859505.1 Lysobacterales bacterium
TTGATAAGAGTAGCACCCTGTCGGCTTGCGTCAGCCAAAGCCTCGTTAAGCCGTTCATAGGATTTCTGATCGATGATTGAGGTGTAATCGGGGCTGTTGATATCCGGGCAGTGTTTATGTGTCCAGACCCTGGCTGCGTCAACAAATTCATCAACTCGGTCCTCTGAAATGAAGATGTAGTCTACATTGACACAGACCTGGCCGGCATTGAACAGCTTGGCAAACATGATGCGTTCAACCGCTTTTTTCATCGGGTAATCCGGCCCGATAACAGCTGGTGACTTGCCACCCAGTTCCAGAGTGACCGGTGTCAGGTTTTTCGCAGCCGAGGCCATAACAGCCTTTCCGGTGGCGCCGGAACCTGTAAAAAACAGATGATCAAATGGTAGTTTTGAAAACTCGATTCCCACGCTGCCTGTCTCTTCAAAGAAACTGAGTTTGTCGGCAGGAAAGTAAGCGGGTGCAAGTTCAATCAGTAAGTGTGAAAGGTGTTTGGAGTTTTCAGACATCTTGACCATTGCACGGTTGCCGGCGGCAAATATGTAGGTCAGTGGCGTAAAGGTCAGTTGCACCGGAAAATTCCACGGTACGATCACACCAACCACGCCAAGGGGTTGAGGTATAACGCGGTTTTTTGCACCGGGATACAGAGAAAACTCGATTTTCCGCTTTTGAGTTCGCATCCACTGCTTCAAATGACTTGCAGCGAAGTTCAAACCATCCAGTACCATGATGAGTTCCGCCAGCATGGTCTCATGGAGGGAGCGATTTCCATAATCCTCGTTAATCGCATCGATAATTGCCTCACGGTTGTCGGTCAGCATGCTTTTTAACGCCAGCAGGTCCTTTTTACGCTCCTCCAAATCCGGAACAGGGTCAGCATGATATGCCTCACGCTGCCTTTGAAGACAGGTGCTTAGTTCGTTGATGGTTATGACCCGTTGGTGGTTCTGGCTATCTTTCAGTTCCGTGTTCATGATGCCCATCTCTCCATGCGTTTTACATACAACTATTTTACTTGATTTTGACGCTGGACCCGCAGGGATTATTGAACGTTTAGCTTACGGGAAGACAACAGAAGATATCTGCATATTCGCCGTCAATGGCTCATCCAATAGAGGAGCAGGGCGTTTTACTTGAGAGAGACGCGGTTGGGTACCACCAGTTAAGTTCTGCCGATTAAATAAGCCGATACAAAGCTATACCGAGTAGGTCTTCCAGGGCATTTCATCAAGCGGGAGATCACCAAGGATCGAGACGAGATTTTGATCACCATAATAGACGGGTGATGAGTCTTCTCTCTGTGCCATCAGGATAACCGGTGCATTGCCGAACTTGGGCTGTAAAGAATCAATTGCCATATCCGCTTCACCGCTATTGCTGACCATGTCCATATTGACAAGAACAATGACGAAATTATTGCCTTGTAGCGATATTGCTGCTGCTTGCAGGTCCATACTGGTTTACTCCGTGCAATCTATGCCTGGTGGTTTGTTTTAGTCAAAATCGAAATCAAGCTCGTCCAGTGAGGCCGCGTTGTGAATCACCGTTGAATCGTCTTGTTCGTTTAACTTATCCGTCTCGTCGCAGTTCTTGACACATATCAGCGTGACGTTGTCGCGGGCACCCCTGACCAGGGCGGTATGTAACAGTGACTGGGATACTTCCTCACTGTCCATATTGGCCATCATCGATTCCATTTCTTCATTGCTTACCAGGCGGCTTAAACCGTCTGAACACAGCAGGAACTGATCGTCAGACCGAACTTCAATCCACGCGGAGTCGAGTTCCAGCGGTTCGCTTATGCCTACTGCCCGGGTAATGACATTGGCCATCGGATGGGATTCCGCCTCGCTTTCAAGTATTACACCCTGTTCTACAAGATCCTGAACGTGTGAATGGTCGCGTGTGAGTT
Source organism: Lysobacterales bacterium (assembly GCA_029859505.1). Lineage (GTDB taxonomy): Bacteria > Pseudomonadota > Gammaproteobacteria > Xanthomonadales > SZUA-36 > SZUA-36. The sequence goes on from JAOUCZ010000366.1 coordinate 1,916, forward strand.
GTGTGACAACCTGGTCACGGCGACGATAAATGCGACTGTCACCGGCCCAAACAAGGGCTCCCCGATCACCGTTTATTATGAGAGCCACTACCGTGCTGCCCGGTACGCGTTGTGAATCATAAGAGGCAGCTTGCTCTGTCAACTGGTTGTTGGCATCCATGATGCTTTGTTGAACCGCCGCAAGCATTTCTTCTATATTGTCATTCGGTTCCAGCTTTTTTATAAAATCGGTAACCGTTGCACTAGCAATTTCACCTGCCTCGTGGCCACCCATACCATCGGCCACGGCCCACACCCCAATGTCAGTGCGTTCCGCATACGAATCCTGGTTTACTTTACGCACCATTCCCACGTGGGTAGTGGCAGAAGACTTAAATGTCATTTATTTTATCCATTAGTCGGCAAGTAATTCATCCATATAATCAACTTCGTCTGGCTGGTCAGGCTCGTCCCCGGCAACGACCAGGTCCTCATTCATCATCAGTCCAAGGTAAACATCGCCTGCCGGCATACCTGCGCAGGTAACGAGTTGAGCGCTTACCTGGGATGATCCGCCATGCCACCACATGCTATAGCGATCATGCTCCCTGGAAATCAGTTTGTGGAGCATTTCGGGAAGTAAATCGGCCACACCCGCAGTTTGGTCAGACAAAATCCTCGCATATTCAGACCCGGGAGTAAAAGTTGTGTGGGCAGCAGTGGTCAGGCATAGCTCCGCAGACGTGCTATTGATCGAAGCCTCGATGGCATCCTGATCCATTTCTTCTTCCAGCGCAGAAAGTGCCAGATTTTCAAGCCCATTAAGCCAGTCGCGGTACGTGACGGCAAACACCGCAGGACAGATATCAGCGGGCAGAATTGATGCCATTGTAAAATTGAAATAACGACCAACACGATCC
>JAOUCZ010000367.1 GCA_029859505.1 Lysobacterales bacterium
CAACCGGTAATGGCAAGACCCGGGGTCAGAGTAGGTTTCTACTCTGACCCTCAATTACCCTGGACCTCGACCGAAACCACCCGCGTTCTTGCCATCTTCAAGACATCAAAAATATCAGGTGTTGGCCGATAACAGAAGTTCTCACCACTGAAATCCACACCAGATGAATTGCTGCTTTGCCTTTGGAAGCGGAACATCGTAATCAACGATCTCGTATAGATGCTACCGGCCAGAAGGAGACGCTTTTCCCGACTGCAACCCAACCCTGAAGCCAATATTTTGGCGGCTATCTTTCGTTCGGTAGTTGCCTTTTTTGGGCCGGCTGGTTGTTTGACTGACTTATGTTTTGTGCAAAGCATGACAACAACGAGCGGGCCCTGATAGTATGCTGAAGGAATTGCATATGACGGCAGTAAAGCGCTAATTGCGTGGAGGAGTTATGGTATTTACTAAGCGTGCCGACGTTAAGCGATGCGAACCAGGCAAAGCCTCTAGGCAGCCCGCTCGCACCAGCACCACCAGTAGACGGAACGATTTGCCGGTCTTTTTGTGGCCCCGGGCTCTGGTGGTCCTGATTGTGGCAATATTTTTTCATCACGCTGTGCTGGGCTATTCTGATACGCTTGAAGACTCAGAACATGATTTCAGTTCCAATATCGGAGAAGGCGGCATTAAAGTTTGTTCGTTCTGTCACATACCGAATAGCAACTTTAGTCAAACACCTTTATGGGCAAAGGAAAGCTCGGACAAGCACGGCTTTACTATCAATTCAAGTGCTAACCCGAGCTCCGGCATGTCTCGGCCAGGACAGGAGTCTGTAATGTGCTTGTCTTGCCATGACGGAGTAATTGGGTTTGACGCTTTAAACGGGTTAATACGCACCGAGGCGCAGGGTGTCCAACTGGCTTATCCTGGGGCCCACCAGTTATTGAGGAAGACGTTTGCGAAAGTCACCCGGTTGGCATCAACGTACCGAGTGGAGATGGAGATTATCGCAGCATAGCGGACATAGTGAATGCCGGCTTCATCCTGTTCGACTCAAAAATTGAATGCGCCACTTGTCATGACACACATAATAAAATGGGATTTGAAGATTTTCTTCAACTAAGCCGAAACGATCCCATGTTATGCCTCGGGTGCCATAACAAATGAATCCTCCTTTTAACGCGTTGTCAGCGAAATGCGAATCTATAAATCTTTGTAACAACGTTACGGACTATAGCGTTTATCTTGCAACCAGAACTTGAGTTCGCGGCGTCGCATCCCTTGAACAGCGCTCCGCCACTAACTAAGGGATACTGCTCCTCAGTTCGTCCGTCAGTCACAGCATTTGGTAGATTTTGAATGGCCCCGATTGGCCGTTATGAGTCCTTAGTAGTGTTGAAATTTATGTCAATTGAATAGCTGCTTAATGACCGCTAAGCGGTTATACGCCGGGCGGTATTTTCAGGGGGATGAAATGACGGTATCGGCCACAGCGGTACTACGGTCCATGTATTACCGACGCACTCCCGATTGGTCTTTGGCCATTGCTGGGCTTAGTATTACTATCATTTATCCTTATAAGGGCACTATTAGCGGGGGAGTATATAACTATGGCGAACGATAACCCTTGGACAGCATTCTATCCTGAAGCAGCAAGAAATTATGACGAATCCTCAATCGAGATCAGTCATCTAGCGGAGGTCGTTGACATTGCGGCCCAGAAGTATGGGTTCCGTCCGGCGGTTTCGACGCAACTTCCAACCGGGGCCTGCACAACTCTGAATTTCAACGATATTAGCCAGTTGACTAGCGATTTGGCCACCTATCTGCGAGAGGTTGCAGGCTTGCAGACAGGGGATGTCGTCGCTGTGATGTCCCCCAACTGCATCGATTTTGCCCTTGCTGTATTCGGCATCTTCAAAGCGGGCTGTATCTGCACCAGCATTAACCCGCTATACACCGTGCCCGAGGTGGAACACCAACTCAAAGACAGCAATGCAAAGGTGCTGATAATCGTTGATCTCTTCGGCGATAAGGTAGATGCAATCATTGCCAAAACACCGGTTCGACAGGTGATCACGATTTCCCTACTTGATTTTTTTCCACCACTGAAGAAAGTCATCATGAGCTTCGTCATTAAGAAAGTTAAGAGGATGATGCCGGATATGCGAACAAACCATGTCACTATGGCCTACGCTCTGAAACAGGGGGCCGCCATGCGCACCGCCGGGAACATTGACGTTAACATCTACCGAGTTGGTCAAGCCATCAATGACACTGCGCTATATCAGTACACTGGCGGCACAACAGGCCGCAGCAAAGGAGCTGAACTCACACATCGCAACATCCTCAATAACATGACCATGAGCGTAAGTATGTATATCAATGGAGTAAAGCCCAGGGAAGGTGACTGTGGGCTTGTCGTGTTACCGCTTTACCACATTATTGCTTTCGTTTTGATCATGCTGCCTGGTTTCAGGCACGGCACCCATTGCATCATGATCCCAAACCCGCGACCACTCAGCAACTTGAAAACGGCATTTGAAAATCATGCCGTTACACATCTCGGTGGCATTAACACCCTGTTCGCAGCGCTCCTGGAGGAGCCATGGTTCACCAGGGATGTTTTCAAGCATTTGCGGTATTGTGGCTCCGGCGGTGCGGTCCAACAGGTTACGGTGGCCGAACGCTGGGCAGATTTGACGGGAGTACCGATCCACCAGGGTTACGGTCTGACGGAATGTACGGGTGTATTGACCGTGAACCCGGTCGGCGGAAACCGCTTGGGTTCCGCGGGCATTCCGGTCCCCGACATGATCGTGAAAA
>JAOUCZ010000133.1 GCA_029859505.1 Lysobacterales bacterium
ATTATTGATGCAAACCGATGTATTCGAATTGGTCATCAAAGATCCACAGTTCAGAGCCCTGGCCAGCGACCCGGCATTCATGGTTTTAGCGCAGCATCCGCAGGCACTTGCAGCAATGGCACAGTCACCGCAGGCATTTGTCGCACTGGCCAGTCATCCCCAGGCTTTTGCCGCGATGGCCAATAATCCTCAAGCATTTGCGGCGATGGCATCGAACCCGCAGGCATTTGCCGCAATGGCATCAAATGCCCGGGCATTTAGTGCAGATGGAATGAGTGCCGAAGGTTTTGCCGCGCAGGCATTCAGTGCAGATGCATTTGCAGCCATGGCATCCAATCCGCAGGCATTCTCCGCGATGGCCAGCCAGCCACAGGCATTTGCCGCGATGGCCAGGTATCCACAGGCCTTTGCCGCGATGGCCAGGTATCCACAGGCCTTTGCCGCGATGGCATCCGATCCACAGGCATTTGCAGCCTTTGCCAATGATATCCAGGCATTCTCTGCAGCAGCCTCAGATCCGCAGTCCTTTGCGGCCATGGCTTCAGCACCGCAGGCATTCCAGGCCCTTGCACAGGACGCAAACGCCTTTAATGCACTTGCTGCCAACCCGCAGGCATTTGCTGCGATGGCAAGCAATGCCCAGGCATTTTCAGCACTGGCACTTGATGCGAACGCATTCTCAGCGATGGCCAGCAACCCGCAGGCTTTTGCAGCGATGGCCAATAACCCACAGGCCTTTTCAGCGATGGCGAGTAATCCTCAGGCTTTTGCGGCAATGGCTGCCAATCCACAGGCATTTGAAGCGCTTGCGTTAAACGCACAGGCGTTTTCAGCAATGGCATCCAATCCACAGGTCTTTGCGGCCTTGGCTAACGACGCCAGTGCATTTAGTGCCATGGCATCCAACCCGCAAGCCTTTGCAGCAATGGCTAATAACCCGCAGGCTTTCGCGGCGTTAGCCAGTAACCCACAGGCATTTGCAGCGATGGCCAATAATCCACAGGCCTTCACTGCGATGGCAAATCAGCCCGCCTTTATGGCCTTGGCATCTGATGCATCATTTGCCGCGATGCTCAGTAATCCTGGTTTTGTTAAGGCCTTGAATCAGCAATAAGAAAGCAAAACGTAATGTTGACAGACGCCGCCTGCTTTACGCAGGCGGCTTTTTTTTGCATGGTGAAAATGGCGATAAAAAAAAGTATGACAAATCTATAGTATGCTTTTAGAGCAGGATCGCTCTAATGGGAGAATAATAATGCGTCCCTTAAGCTTAGGTATGTTGATGACAATATTGCTCGTGTGTGGCAGCACGGTGTTTGCCCAGTCGTTTGAAATGGATGTCCAGGAAACCGATGATCTACGACTGCTCTACTTTGACCCACCACAAACTTACCTGACACCCTATGTAGGACAGTCTTTCCATAATTCACTGAACTTCCAGCGCTATATTTTCAATTGGGAACCCTATGACAAGACCACGGTTCTCTTAAAGGACTTCTCCGATTACGGTAACGCAGCAGCACGGTCTTCCCCTAACAATGCCATGCTTATTGATGTCGCACCGCTGAGCAGGACCTTCGAAACATTCACCGCGAGCGAGCGAATATTCACCCTAATGAACCATGAGTTGGTACATGTGGCGACGATGGACGTCTGGAATCAGCAAGATGCTGGCTGGCGACGGTTTTTCAGAGGTAAGCCGATGGCTATCTCCGCACATCCCGAATCCATGATATACAACTACCTGGCAACTCCCCGGGTCAATGTACCCAGGTGGTACCTGGAAGGCAGCGCAGTGTTTATGGAAACATGGATGGCTGCGGGTCTGGGCAGGGCACAGGGTGCCTATGACGAGATGGTATTTCGTTCAATGGTGCGTGATGACGCGCAATTCTATAGCGCATTGGGTCTAGTTTCAGAGGGAACCGCCGTAGATTTCCAGGTGGGTGTGAATGCTTACCTCTACGGAACCCGCTTCATAAGTTACCTCGGCTTGATTTATTCGCCTGAAAAAGTCGTTGAGTGGTTGAGTCGTGGTGAAGACAGTGAACGGTACTACTCAAAACAGTTCTTTCACGTATTTGGAAAGTCGCTTGAGACGGTGTGGGATGACTGGATCGCCTGGGAGCACGATTTTCAAAATATGAATCTGAAATCGGTACGTGAATTCCCTTTAACCGAAAAAGACTATCTTGTTGAAAATGCACTGGGGTCAATATCCCGTTCCTTTTATGAACCCGGTTCCAATTCAATCATCGGGGCGTTTCGTTATCCGGGGGTGGTTGCGCACGTCGGACTGCTGTCACTGGAAGAGGGTAGTGTTGATCGCCTGCAAGATATCAAGGGTCCCATGTTATACCGGGTTACCTCGCTGGCTTGGGATGCGGACAGCCGAACGGCTTTTTTCACCAACGACAACTATGCATTTCGTGACCTGATGTCGCTGGATATCGAAACCGGTGAATCTCGCATGCTGCTAAAAGATGCCCGTATCGGAGATATCGTTTTCAATCCGGCCGATCAATCCATTTGGGGTATCCGGCATCTGAATGGTTACGCAACGATCGTGCGTATTCCACCACCTTATGATAGCTGGAACCAGGTTCATACCTGGCCATACGGTCATATTTTGTTTGATATGGATGTTTCCCCCGATGGCAGCAAGCTATCGACGTCCATGGGGGAGCCCAACGGGGATCAGTTTTTACGTGTCTTCAATACCGAAGATCTGTTGGCGGGCAAGGTTGAGGTGGTGGATCAGTTTGAGTTTGGACTTGCGGTTCCTGAAGGCTTTGTTTTCTCTCCGGACGGGCGATACCTTTTCGGCAGTTCCTACCTGACAGGCGTTTCAAATATTTTTCGTTATGAACTGGCAACTGGCGACCTTGAAGCCGTAAGTAACGCGGAAACAGGCTTCTTCCGACCGATCCCCCTGGAGGATGGCTCAATGGTGGTTTACGAGTATACGGGCAACGGGTTTACACCTGTAAGAATAGACCCCGTTCCTCTCCAGGATGTCAGCGCTATAACGTTTCTGGGTTCTGAAATCGCTAAAAAACACCCTCAGGTTGCGGATTGGTCGGTCACGACATCACTGGGGGATGTTGATTACGCCTCAAAGATAAATCACCAGGGAAAATACAAGCCTATCAAGGAACTGGAACTGGGTTCCGCCTATCCGATTATCCAGGGTTATCGTGGGGAAGTCGCTTTTGGGTGGCATTGGAATTTTGAAGATACCATGCAGTTTAATAAACTCCTATTATCTGCATCCTATTCACCCACTGACTCGTTGCCATCGGGTGAAAAGCTTCATCTGAATGTTGAATATCAGCACATCAACTGGCGTGCAAGATATTGGCACAATGGTGCTGATTTCTACGATTTATTCGGGCCGACCAAGCGAAGCCGGAAAGGTGATGCATTTATTGTTGGTTATGAAAAAGCTCTGATATTTGATCAACCCCGACAATTGGATTTTTCTGCTGATGTCGCCTACTTCATAGGTCTTGATACCTTACCGGGAAACCAAAATGTAGAAACCTTGCTATATCAAAATATTTTGCATGCACAGGTAGAATTCAACTATACCAACACGAGGAAATCGTTGGCCGCTGTTGACCACGAAAAAGGTTACCGTTGGGATATAGTTGCCAGTGCAGACCGTGCAAGTAATTTCGTCATACCAAATCTGGGTGATAGTTCAGTTGTCCCGAAATTACGAGCCGGGCTGGACTTCGGATTTACCCTGCCATGGAAACACTCATCCATCTGGTTTTACAACTCTGCAGGTATAGCCAATGGTAATCGCTTCAACAGCCTGACCTATTACTATTTTGGTGGCTTCGGCAACAACTACGTCGATGATCGAGAGGTCAAGCGATATCGCAATTTCTACAGCATGCCCGGCTTTGAAATTGACGAGATCCGTGCCCATGACTTCGTCAAGTCGGTGGCAGAGTGGAACCTGCCACCGGTTCGTTTTGAGTCCGTGGGCACACCGGGCTTCTACCTGGGCTGGATACGTCCGGCGATTTTTTTCGCGGCTCTGAAAGCCGACCCGGGTAAATCCTATGATCGCTGGTATACGAGTGCCGGTTTACAGTTGGACCTGCATTTCACCGTTAGCCACAGCCATGCAATGACATTATCAGTGGGTTATGCGGCTGGTTTTCAAAGCGGGAATAAACGGGATAATGAAGTCATGATATCCCTCAAAATCTTATGAGCGAAACAGGGTGGCAAAGGCGCTGGTGCAATATGAGGGATTATCACGCAGAATAGGGCTTCATGAAGGTCTTTGAAGGAACGTTGACAGACCGATGTTAAGCGATGTGCTATCGAGGGCCCCAATCGGGCTTTTACCTGTGATCATATTTCTGCTCGTTCTGCTCTATTTGGACAGCTACAAGCTGGTCAATCTTCGCACCATACTATGGGTCATGCTTACAGGGGCACTCTTGCCAGTAGCGGGGTATTGGATCAATGGTTATGCCATAGAGCTATTGGGTTGGAATTTTTCTATTTATTCCCGTTACGCTGCACCCGTCATTGAAGAAGGATTGAAGGCCTGCGTATTGATCTACCTGTTCAGGACCAACCGGATCGGTTTCCTGGTGGACGCGGCGATACTGGGGTTCGCGGTAGGTGCGGGTTTTGGCGTGGTGGAAAACTTCTATTATTTATACATGGCATCCGATGCACATATTGCGGTCTGGGTTGTCCGAGGCTTCGGAACAGCCATTATGCATGGTGGAACCATGGCACTGTTTGGTGTCATGGCGCAAACCCTCACTGAGCGCCAGATGAAGATTAACCCGTTATTGCTTGTGCCCGGGTTTATCGTAGCCATCACCATCCACTCGGTATTCAATCATTTTCCGGGGACGCCCATCCTGACAACCCTGGGTACTCTGCTGGCATTACCTCCAATTTTTTTAATCGTTTTCCAGAAGAGTGCAAACAGCATGCATGAGTGGCTGGAAGTGGATTTTGATGAAGATGCCTTGCTGATGGAACAGATCAACTCGGGAGAGTTTACCGAGTCAAGAATCGGTCGTTTTTTGCAGGATCTGAAACAGAAATTCCCCGGTACAGTGGTCGTCGATATGCTGTGTTATTTGCGCCTTTACACCGAGCTGGCTTTGAGAGCAAAAGGTGTTCTGATGATGCGGGAAAATGGCCTGGATACCCCGGTGGGTGAGCGGACAAAGGCCAAGTTTGAGGAAATGCGCTATCTTGAAAAAAGCATAGGAAAAACAGGTTTACTGGCTATGAGTCCATTTCTACAGATGACACGAAAGGACCTTTGGCAGCTTTACGTCCTGGAATAGTGCAGTATTGCGTCACGCATGCAAAACATAAAAACTCAAAATTGCCAAGCCGCTGATAAGTACCGTGCCGATAAGTACGCCGGTATCTCTGAGTGCAAACTTTTCATCAGACACCTTTGCAAAAACCAGGTATAAGAGACCAAAGAACACAACAGAAAGTACGCTCTTCCCAATCCAGTGGTGACCGCCAATGTTGCTTAAAAGCTGCTTGAACGAAGCGGACAACTCACTGCCTAACGTTGCAGCGGCGATGAGGGCGATAGTAACCGCTGCGGCCCTTGTGATTGCTTTTGAATTCATGTCATACCCGTCATTAGTGCAAACCGGTAACCGGAGGAAATGATAGCGCCCATACCGGCTATGGAGAAACCCATCAGAAAGATAAGGCCGGCCAGCAGAACAATACTCAAGCGGGCATCCCTGTTATCGATCAGTTCGCCATCGTACTTATATAGTAGTGCCGTGGTCAGCGTGGCCAGTATTGGCAAAAACAGGAAGATGTGTTCCTTCACTTCCATGACGATGCTGTGCACCCATTTTGCGTCACTCGCCTTGATCAGCGGCTTGACATGCAGTCCGTAAACTTCAATATAGTAAAAACCACCAACAAGCCATGCGAAATACAGGCAGGCAAAACCAATGAGGGCGGCAACCTGGGCACGTGCAATCCTTATCTCGCTTGGGTTCAGCATTTCCACCACCACCCATAGAAATGCGAACAGTCCAATCTCGGCCAAAACTGCATGTATTAAAATTAAGGGGTTCACCATGAAGTGTTTACCTTTCCTGTCTGTTTCGGGCTTTGTATTATCGGTGCGATATCATACCGCATAAAAAAAACGCAGAGCCCGAAGGTTCTGCGTTTAATCAATTTCCTTTTCAGGCGTTAGATTTAATGTAGGCCAACATGGTGTCGGCATCACTGACTTCAAACGGGTCTGCGGGTGCGTTGTCCTGTTTGCCTGCTTCGCTGAAAACCTTCTGGATCTCACCGTTGTCGACCAACATGGAGTAACGCCAGGAGCGCAGACCGAAACCCAGGTTGTCTTTACGTACCAGCATGCCCATCAGGCGCGAGAAATCACCACTACCATCCGGTAACAGTTTTACGTTCTGTACACCCTGGTGTATGCCCCACTGGAACATCGTGAAAGCGTCGTTAACACTCAGGCAGTAAACCTCATCAATACCTGCATCACGCATTTCCTGGTAGTGCTTCTCATAGCCGGGCAGGTGGGTGCTTGAACAGGTGGGTGTAAATGCGCCTGGCAGGGCAAACACGACCACTTTCTTGCCATTGAATATATCGTCTGACGTTACGTCCTGCCAGCGAAAAGGATTCGGGCCTTCAACGCTTTCATCACGCACACGGGTTTTAAAGGTAATGCTGGGTACTTTGTGACTCACTTGAGTGTCTCCTTTTGAAAGAATTCGGGTGGATGAGTTCATCGCCCGTTGTTAACTTGGGGAGATTATGAGTCTTTATCAAGTCAAAATTAAATTGATTTTATGTATGTCCTCGATAGCTATCGTTTATGCAGCCAACCCGGTAGTAATGACGCAGGTTCAAACGTATCGGGCATCTTCTTCATACTGAGGTTGTGAGTCAGCAGGAGTGAGCTTAATTCACCGTTTTTATAGGCTGCAAACAGGTCTGTCGCCCCACCGATGTGCTGCCCGCCGATGAAGATTTGCGGGATGGTTGGTGAACCCAACTGATTCAATAAAACGGCCCGGACCTTACCGCCGAGGTTGTTTTGCTGGTATTGGACGGAATCGAGATCAATGGCCCGGTAGGGTATCTCCAACTTGGAAAACAGTTTGCGCACCGACCAACAGAACTCACACCACTCAAGGGCAAATAAAACAATAGGGTTTTCACTGTCAGATGTTGCCTGGTTTACAAAATCCAACGCCGATTGATCCAGGGCGGACGGTGTCTCATCCTGTTCGTCGGCCTTGGCAGCCGGTTTGCCCGTGGTCGCAGCATCGAAGCGGTAATTGGGTGTCGAACGGGAAACCTCCCACTCCTCCTCACTCATTTCAAGAACGATATCGTCAAACAATGGTGTTGAAAGGTAGCGTTCACCGGTATCCGGTAACATGCATAAAATATTGCTGCCCGCAGGTGCTGATCTTGCAACCTCCATGGCGGCGGTAAATGTGGCCCCACTGGATACACCGCAAAAGATTCCCTCTTTCTGCGCCAGGTTGCGGGTGTAGTGCAGTGCTTTCTTTCCGTCTATGGGGATGATTTTATCGATTGTGCCGGCGGCGATTGCATCCTCGGTTAACTTGGGTATGAAGTCCGGTGACCAGCCCTGTACCAGGTGGGGACGAAAGTTGGGATGGCTGCCGGTAGGGCTTCCATCTGGATCCCTGTCCTGGGGAATGCCACTACCAAGCAGTTGCGCATTGTCCGGTTCGCAAACGATGACCTGTGTATCCGGACTTCTTTGTTTCAAAACACGGCTGGTACCCTTCAATGTTCCGCCGGTACCAAATCCCGTGACAAAGTAATCGAGTTTTTTACCTTCAAAGCAGCCCAGGATTTCTTCGGCGGTCGTGCGGCTGTGGGCGTCTGCATTGGCTTCGTTCTCAAATTGCCTGACCAGGAACCAGTCGTGTGCCTCAGCCAGCTCTACTGCTTTTGCCACCATTCCGCTGCCTTTTAACTCCGCAGGTGTTAGCACTACTTTGGCTCCGAGAAAACGTAAGATTTTTCGCCGCTCAAGGCTAAAACTCTCCGCCATCGTGACCACCAGTGGATAGCCTTTGACGGCGCATACCATGGCAAGGCCGATACCCGTATTACCGCTGGTGGCCTCGATGACGGTTTGACCGGGTTTTAATTCCCCACTGGCCTCGGCGGCTTCAATGGTCGAAACAGCCATGCGGTCCTTGACCGACCCCATGGGATTGAAGCCCTCTGCCTTGACATACATATTGATTCCATCGGGTGACAGCTTGTTGATCTTGACGATGGGTGTGTTGCCAACAGCGTGAAGAATGTTTTCCAACGGTTTTGACATGTGTAAAACCTCTTGAGTTTTTTGCGGGTGTCTGAAAGAAAGTATAGTCGTAAAAAATAGATTGGTTACAACAACGGCTTGGAGCCCGGGGTTATTGGCTGAATTCTACTAATAACCAGGTGTTTGAATTCCGCCAGTGCGTTCAGTGATTCAAGCAGCAGCACTGCATATTGCAATCCAACATAGGTACAATGCAGGGCTTGTCCTGATCACCTGGTAAACAAAACCCATGAGAAAAATACTAATTGTCGCTTTTTTACTGCTTTGTTTCTCTTCGATTGTTCATGGAGATTACAAAGATGAAATCGAAGCTCTGACTTTGCGTATGCAGGAACTTACCGGGAGTGACACCGGTTTAAGCGATTCTGAACGCTTTGAAGAAATAGTTGCAATGACCTACGACTACACCATGCTCAGCTTCCCCGAGTTTGCCACTTACCTTGGTGATCCGCGTGGACAGGATCGCTGGTCCGATCAATCGGAGGCCATAACCCTGCAACGTCAACAGGATGTAAAGAGTCTGGTGGCGGCCCTGGAAAACATCGACCGAGATAAGCTGACTGCCACCCAACAGGTTAATTACGATCTTTTATATGACAGTCAAAAACTGGAAATTGAAGGCCAGAAATTTCCAGAGGATATGATGCCGGTTAACCAGATGGGTGGTGTGCAGCAGAATGTCGCGCAAATGATGGCGATTTCAAGGCCGAAAAACGCCGAGGATTACTCGAACATGGTCTCACGCCTGGAAAAGACTCCACAAGTGGTTGATCAAACCATCGCCTGGATGCGCAAGGGTATGCAGGCAGGTGTTACACCACCGGCGATAACTTTACGTGATGTACCGCAACAGATTCGTAATCAACTGGTCGATGAACCCGATCAGAGCCCGCTGCTGACCTCATTCAAGGAATTTCCTGCCAACGTAGATTCATTGCAGCAGGCTACATTGAAGAAACAGGCTGAAGCGGCGTACAGTGAAAAAGTGGCGCCTGCTTTTGAGAGATTGCTGGTGTTCATGGAGAACGAATACCTGCCGGCGGCACGTGAATCAATTGCCATGCGTGACCTGCCAAATGGTGAAGCCTGGTACGCCTACAATGTAAAACAAAGGACCACGACAGATCTTACGCCCGAGCAGATTCATCAGATTGGACTTGCCGAGGTCAAACGTATTCGTGGCGAAATGGAAGTCGTCATTGCTTCAAGCGGTTTCGAGG
>JAOUCZ010000134.1 GCA_029859505.1 Lysobacterales bacterium
ATTGAACCGGGGAGTGTCTGTCTGACTCATGGGTTCACCCGCGACGGCAACCCCTGAACCTGCTGCTTTGCTGTCTCCAGGTTACAGTTTGAACTGTTGCCGCTGGCTATTTCCCATTGTTTAAGCAGATTTTCCGCCTGCTCAACGGCAATGGGTAATGCATTTTGAACCGGCTGGGTTGGGGACATACCCCATTCAATACTTTTCGGTTGAATGCCGATCAATGCACGATTATCGGGAAGGGATTCGGTCAGCCGTGCAATATCGAACAGATCCAGCAGTCCGACTTCATGGGGACTACGTCTGGCTGCCCCCAGAAACGCGTCCATACGCTCGCCTGACATGGTTCTTACGGTTCCGGCAGGCTCTTTTAATTCGGCCGCATCCAGCACGATGAGGTTGTCACAATCTTCTATGTAGACGGCGAGGCTAAAACTGAGTGTGCCGCCATCGATATAAGTAAGGTTTGTTGAATCAGGGTGGTATGATTGGAACAAGTTCAGAGCGTGAATACCCGCACCTTCGTCGCTTAGAAGGGTATTACCGATACCAAGTATAAGTGTATTGGGTAAATTCACACCTGACTTCTCATTTTTCTGAGTAATATACTAGGACAGCAAGTGACGTGACAAATTGACGCAGATCAATATACGTTAAATAAAACTAATATAAGGTTGAACTGCTTATAACTTCCAATATTTGATAATTGGAATGGTCTTACCCAAGCTAAGGGGTGCCTGTGTTTAGTGTCATTTTTCTCGGGTTTCTTATTGGAATGCAGCACGCAATGGAGGCTGACCACGTAGCGGCTGTTGCATCCCTGGCCACCCGTAGCCGGTCCCTCGCCTCGACCGCAAGGCAAGGTGCGGCATGGGGAGCGGGGCACGCACTGACCCTTGTATTGTTTGGTGGCCTGGTCCTTGTCATGGATACATTGGTGCCCGAACGGTTTGCGCAGGGACTGGAACTTGCGGTTGGTTTTATGCTGCTGCTACTCGGTATTGATGTCCTGCGCCGTCTGGTTAAGGATCGCATTCATTTTCATTTACACCAGCATGATAAGACAGTGCACTTCCACGCTCACTCGCACACCAACGGGCAAACGCATGCAGATGACCCCCATCACCATGAACACCCCGAATCTTTCCCGGTACGTGCAATGCTGGTTGGCATGATGCACGGAATGGCGGGATCTGCAGCGCTGATCATCCTGGCACTTAACAGTGTTTCCTCAATAACCCAGGGCATTCTCTACATTGCCTTGTTTGGTGTGGGATCGATTCTCGGAATGGCATTGCTGGCCGCGGTCATCAGCCTGCCCTTGAGGTTTTCAGCCCGTGGCTTCACATGGGCCCATAATGGCTTAAAGGCTTCCGTTGGCCTGCTTACGATCGGAATTGGCAGTAAATTGATCTATGAAATTGGTATTGTTCAGGGCTTTTTGACCGGTGTGTGAGTTTTTATGAATACATGTGTAAAGAATGCAAATCACTTGACCTAAATCCCCGTCTCGTTACTCTATTTCATTTATGCTTTAATTAATCTGTGTATCACTGGAACAAAGAAAAATGTGCCTCGGTATCCCAATGCAAATCTGCGAAATAAACGGTTTTGTTGCAAGTTGCGAAGCCAAGGGTGTGTTTCGCGATGTCAGCCTGTTTATGATGCAGGATGAAAACCTGAAGGTTGACGACTTCGTCGTAGTTCACGTCGGCTATGCGATTCAAAAAATCACATCGCAGGAAGCACAGACCGCATGGGAACTTTACGATCAGATGATTGCGGCGGACTAAGTACACGAACTAACTGGAATTTACTCGAAAAACTATGACTCCAGGAGCCTATGATGTGTGATACATGTGGATGCAACGTAACGCCGGGTAACGAACACCTGATATCAGCGGGTGGCAAGCTGGAAAAAACTGAGGGCGGACGTGAGGCGATCACCGTCCTGCATGATCTTTTGACCGAAAATGACCATACCGCGCAACACAACCGCGAGCATTTCAATGCGCATGGTGTTATTGCCATCAACCTGATGTCATCACCGGGTGCCGGTAAAACCGCACTATTGGAAGCAACCATCAAAGCCCTGGGAGATGAGTTCCAACTTGCAGTTATCGAAGGCGACCTTGAAACTGAAAATGACGCGGAACGTATACGCAGTCATGGGGTTACCGCCATCCAGATTACCACGGGCAGCGCCTGTCATCTTGATGCGTACATGGTTCATGATGCGCTTCACCAGCTTGACCTGTCGAACGTGGATATCGTGTTTATTGAAAATGTCGGAAACCTCGTCTGTCCGGCCAGTTTTGATCTTGGACAGCATAGCAATGTCGTACTGTTATCTGTGCCCGAGGGTGATGACAAACCGGCGAAGTACCCGGTGATGTTCCGCACCGCAGACATGGTGATGCTTAGCAAGGCAGACCTGTTGCCGGTGCTGGATGACTTCAGCCCGCAACGCGCCGAACAGCATCTTCGTAATCTGGCCAGCCCTGCTGCCCTGATCCATACCTCCGCCAAGACCGGTGATGGTTTGGAAATTTGGCTGCAATGGTTACGTGAGGCGGTCATGGAACACCATTGTGCGTTGCAGGCTTCACCGCATGCGCAAACGCACCACCACCATCACGAGCACTCATAAGCGTAATACCCATGACAGTAACTGCCAGCCAGTGGTTAGACCGTATCCGTGCACTACCACTGGAAAGCCATGTCAAAATCATGAATGTATGCGGTGGCCATGAACGCTCCATTACCATGGCCGGATTACGCAGTGCACTACCTGGCAATATTGAACTGATCCCGGGGCCCGGTTGTCCAGTCTGTATATGTCCTGAAGAAGATGTTTATGAGGCCATTCAACTGGCTTTGAATGAAAACATTATCCTGGTGGCGTTCGGTGATATGTTGCGCGTACCGGTGAACGTCAGGAAAAGTGATACACGTACACTTGCAGAGGCAAAAGCACGTGGTGCCGATATTCGCCCGATCGCATCACCTGTCGAGGCGGTAAAAATTGCAAAAGAGCATCCCGAAATCCCGGTCGTGTTCTTTGCTGCCGGCTTTGAAACCACAACCGCACCGGTTGCCGCCATGCTGGTTGAAGGTGTACCGGCGAATCTGTTTCTGCTGTTGTCCGGGCGTCTGACATGGCCTGCCGTTGCGATGTTGCTCGAATCCGGTGAGGCAGGTTTCAACGCATTGATTGCCCCCGGCCATGTCGCGACTGTTATGGGTCCTGAGGAATGGCAGTTTGTTGTGGATGCACACAATATGCCCGCTGCAGTGGCCGGCTTTGAACCGGAAAGCCTGTTGGCAGCAATGTATTCGGTTTTACGCCAATTGACCGATGGCCGCTATTTTCTCGACAACTGCTACCCTGCCCTGGTTCGTGAAGGCGGCAACCGGTCTGCACGCAGACAGCTTGAGGAAGCATTCGTTGTCGAAGACGCGAACTGGCGTGGAGTGGGCAGTATTGCAAATTCCGGTTATATCATTGCCGATAAATACAAGGCGCATGACGCGCGCCGGAAATATCCGAACTATGCCAGTGAAGCGCGTAAGCGGGCTGGAGAAATGCCGCCCGGTTGTGATTGTGCTGGGGTCGTACTCGGAAAAATCTACCCCAATGAATGCCGTCTTTATGGCAAGGCCTGCGTGCCACGTAACCCGATCGGACCCTGCATGGTCTCGGACGAAGGTGCTTGCCGGATCTGGTGGGCTAACGGTTTGCGGGAAACTGCCAAGCCGAAGATCTAGCCTGCAATTCAATGAGGCAATCAACCCAAAAAACAGCCCGAAAAATTATTCTGAGCGGTGTGGTTCAGGGTGTTGGTTTCAGGCCGTTCATTTACCGTCATGCACAACAACACCAGTTACACGGCTGGGTACTTAATTCCTCAGGGCGGGTTGAAGTTCATGTACAGGGCGAGCAGCAATTCCTGGACCAATTTGTAGATACGCTTCTTCAAAGCGCACCTGCCCTCTCGAGGCCTGTATTTGAGTCAGTTGAAGAAACCGGCTGCCTGGTGACCGATGAATTTCTGATTTTAGCCAGTCAGGCAGATGCAGATGCTGATATACACCTGCCTGCAGATCTTTTTACCTGCGATGACTGTTTACAGGAACTAAATGATCCATCAAACAGGCGTTACCGCTATCCGTTTATCAACTGCACGCAATGTGGACCCCGATATACCTTGATCGAAGCACTGCCCTATGACCGCCCAAACACCAGCATGGCTGGTTTCCCCTTGTGTGAGGCCTGTAATCAGGAATATACCGATCCTTATGATCGGCGCTACCATGCCGAACCTGTCGCCTGTGCAAAGTGCGGGCCGGCACTGACTTACTGCGAGGCAGGGAAAAAGCCTGTTCCCGGCAATGAACCCGCACTACAGGCATCGCTCGAAGCACTACGAGCAGGAAAAGTACTGGCGATCAAAGGCATTGGCGGTTACCACCTGGTTTGTGACGCTCGAAGCGATTCTGCAGTCCAACAGTTACGAAACACCAAGCCCAGGCCACACAAACCACTTGCCGTGATGTTTCCCGCACCTCGTGGAGATAATCTTGCTGTGGTCAGACAACACCTGCATGCCGGTGATACTGAGGCACAATTACTCGAATCACCCGCCAGGCCAATCGTGTTGGTATCAAAACTGCCCGGCAATGGTCTATCTGAGGCAATCGCACCAGGATTGAATGAAGTGGGCTGCATGCTGCCCTATAGCCCGTTGCATCATGTCTTACTCAACGATTTTGGCGCGCCGCTTGTGGCTACCTCAGCCAATATCAGCGGTGAGCCGGTACTAACTGAAAACGACGATATTGAACAACGCCTGGCACATGTTGCAAACGCATATCTACATCACAACAGACCCATCGTCCGGCCAGCGGATGACCCGGTAGTGCGCGTCATCAACAGTCACCCTTCACCCATTCGGCAGGGACGTGGCCTCGCGCCGGTGGAAATCGAATTACCATTCACACTGGATAAGCCGGTATTGGCGGTAGGCTCTCACATGAAGAATACTGTCGCATTGGCCTGGGACAACCGGGTGGTGGTCTCACCGCACATCGGTGAAATGGACAACCTGCGCAGTTTCGAGACATTTACCAAGTGTATAGATGACCTGCAGGCGCTATATCAGGTCAAAGCCAGCCACATCCTGTGTGATGCTCACCCGGGCTTCACTCCCTCGCGCTGGGCACATCAACAGGGCCTCCCGGTTGACAAGGTTTATCACCATCATGCGCATGCTTCAGCAACATTTATCGAGTCCCTGGGAAAGCACGGTGAAAGAGATAATATGCTGGTGTTCACCTGGGATGGTATCGGACTGGGTCCGGACGGCACACTTTGGGGCGGAGAAGCATTACTTGGCAGACCCGGGCAATGGAAGCGTGCAGCATGTTTCCTGCCTTTCAGCTTACCCGGTGGCGAACGTGCCGGACGCGAACCATGGCGTAGTGCGGCCGCAATATGTTGGGGCTCGGGACACGAATGCACCTTGGCTGAAGCATCAGACCCTCTGCTCTACAGCTTCTGGCAGCAAGGAAAGAATGCCCCGCTCACGACCGCTGCCGGCCGCTTATTTGATGCGGCATCAGCACTAGCCGGTATATGCTCACAAGCGAGCTTCGAGGGCCAGGGACCCATGCTTCTTGAAGCTATGGCAGGCCGGCACGGAAATATCGATGACAGTTTATCAATACCACTCGAAATGTTGCAGAAAGATGATACTTACCATGTGGACTGGTCACCCCTCATTCCCATGCTGGTCGACGAAACCCGGGCGCAAGCTGAACGGGCAGCGCGGTTTCACCTCTCCATGGCGCATTCGTTGTTACAGCAGGCAATAAGGCTACGTGAAGATACCGAGGTCAATACCATCGGATTTGCTGGAGGTGTATTCCAGAACCGCGTGTTGACAGAAAAATGCCTGGAGCTACTTAAAGTAAATGGTTTTGAGACAACTTTGCCTTTATTGATGCCGGTCAATGACGCGGGCATCAGTTTCGGTCAGATTATCGAATACGGATACCAGAGAAGATAAAAAACATGCAAGACACTCATATTTCACTGGCACACGGCAATGGCGGCCGCTACATGCGCGAACTCATAGAAGAGTTATTTGCCCGGCACCTGGACAACGACAGACTCGATGTGCAGGTTGATGCGGCCAGTTTAGCGCTCGATTCCACTAATATAATTTTTAGTACGGATGGATTCACCGTGCAGCCACTGGAATTTCCGGGTGGTGATATCGGCTCACTGGCAGTTCATGGCACCACCAACGACCTCGCCGTCGCGGGTGCCATTCCAAAGTACCTGAGCCTGAATGCATTTATCGAGGAAGGTCTGGAAATAGCCCAGCTGGACCGCATTATCAGCAGCCTGGCCAAAGCTGCAAATGAAGCAGGAGTTAAAATCGTAGCGGGTGATACCAAGGTGCTGAGGCGTGGAGAAGGTGGCGGTCTGTATCTCGCGACCACCGGCATAGGTTACAAGGATCCCAACATGAACCTCGGTCTGGACCTAATCCGGGACGGCGACATCATACTGGTCAGTGGTTCGGTGGGTGACCACGGCATTTCCGTGTTGCTCGCTCGCGAACAATTCGGCCTGCGTGGTGATTTGAAATCCGACTCGGCCAATGTCCTGCCGCTTACCCGGGCTCTGTCGGGAATTGAGGGTGTGCATTTTATGCGTGATCCAACCCGGGGTGGCCTGGCAACTGTCTGTCATGAACTTGTGCGCTCAACCGGCATTGGAGTCAATATCCGGCAGCCCGATATTCCCATCAGTGACCCGGTCCAATCCGTCTGCGATATGCTGGGATATGATCCCTTGTTTCTCGCCTGTGAAGGCAGGGTTGTCGCAATTGTTGATCCAGGCCGGGCCCAACATGTTTTGGCTCAGTGGCGTGCACTGCCAGAGGGTGAAAATGCGGCAGTCATTGGTGAAATGAATGCGAACCTGCCCCGGGTTGTGCTGAAAACCGACCTCGGCGGAGAACGTATCCTTGAAGAACTGGAAGACGATCCCCTTCCACGTATTTGCTAAGGAAACACCAAAAGTTGCTTAATTGCACCGTCATCCCCGCGGAAGCAGGGATGACGGTGCTTATGGTCAGGTATAAATGATGCTCTGAAGGAGACCGTTTGCATTGAAATGGCAGCCATTGCAAAAGCACAGAACAAATTATGAAATAGGTCTACAATATTAATTAGTATTTCCATTCCATACCAAATAGCGAATCAGAATGAATAAATCCACTGTTATACGTAATGCGCAACTGGTCAATGAGGGCCAGGTAACCGAGTCTGATGTGCTGCTGAAAGGTGGCCGGATTGAGAAAATCGCAAACGGCATTCAAGCACCTGCCGGTGCTGACGTAGTTGACGCCAATGGCCGTCACCTGTTACCGGGCATGATCGATGACCAGGTACATTTTCGTGAACCCGGCCTGACCCACAAAGGAGACTTTTACTCCGAATCACGCGCCGCCGTTGCCGGTGGTGTGACCAGCTACATGGAAATGCCCAATTCGAAACCACCCACGACCAATGTGGAACAACTGGAATGGAAATATGCCCGTGCCGCTGAAACTTCAGCTGCAAATTACGGTTTCTATTTCGGCGCCACCAATGACAATATCGAAAACATAAGAGCCCTGGACCCTTCACTGGCCTGTGGCGTCAAGGTATTCATGGGTGCATCCACCGGCAATATGCTGGTCGATGATGAGTCCACCCTGGCCTCCATCTTCCGTGACTCCCCGGTCCTGATTGCAACCCATTGCGAGTCAACCCCCATGATCATGGCCAATATTAAGCAGGCTGCGGCAAAATACGGAAAGAACATCCCGGTAACCGAGCATGCCAATATTCGCAGCGCCGAGGCATGTCTCGCATCCAGCGAACTGGCTGTTGCACTGGCCAACAAATACCAGGCCCAGTTGCATGTACTGCATATATCCACCGCACGTGAACTGGACCTGTTCGAGCCGGGCCCGATCGATGGCAAAATGATTACCGCAGAGGCCTGTGTGCATTTTCTGCATTTTGACGATTCTCAATATAAACAATTGGGCAACCTGATCAAGTGCAACCCTGCTATTAAGAGTGCAAATGATCAGGCTGCCATCATCAATGCGATAAAGGATGGCCGTCTGGATATCATTGCGACCGATCATGCACCGCATACCTCGGAAGAAAAAGCCTCCAGCGACTATCTTTCGGCACCATCCGGTCTGCCACTGGTGCAGGACGTACTGGTCGCCGCACTTGAACTGGTACACGACGGTAAACTTGACCTGCACACGGTAGTTCGTGGTATCACCCACAACCCCGCCAGGCGTTTCAGTGTTGTTGAACGTGGTTTTATTCGTGAGGGTTACCACGCCGACCTGGTGTTGGTGGATATGGACGGCGGTACGGATGTAACCCGTGAAAGGGTTCTTTCACGTTGTGGCTGGTCCCCTTTTGAGGGGCGCCGTTTCCGCAGCAGCATCGACGCAGTATGGGTCAACGGTGCTCTCGCATTTGACGGGAAACAGGTCATTGAACATGGCGCTTCCGAGCGTCTGCAGTTCAATCATGCCAGGCGGTAAGACGGGCTTTTTGCTAAAAAGCAAATCTGCTGTTAACCTGCCCTTCTTCTAATAAAACCTATTAACAGGGAGAAATACATCCATGGGATTCCTCAAAGGTAAACGGGCACTGATCGTTGGTGTCGCAAGCAAGCGTTCAATCGCCTGGGGTATTGCCGAGGCCATGCACCGCGAGGGTGCCGAACTGGCCTTTACCTACCAGACTGAAAAATTAAAATCGCGTGTAGAGCAAGTAGCGGAAGCCTGTGAGTCAGACATCATCATGCCATGTGATGTGGCCTCTGACGAACAAATCGAGAACGTGTTTACAGAATTGGGCAAACATTGGGATCACTATGACATCCTGGTTCACGCTGTCGGTTTTGCGCCACGTGAACAACTTGTCGGTGATTATATGGACGCCGTGACCCGTGAAGGATTCCAAATTGCCCATGACATCAGTTCCTACAGCTTTGTTGCGCTGGCCAATGCAGGCCGCAAAATGATGCGCGGTCGCAACGGCGCCCTGTTAACCTTAACCTATATGGGCTCTGTACGGGCTATGCCGAGCTATAACGTTATGGGCCTTGCCAAGGCCAGCCTTGAGGCCAATACGCGCTATATGGCGCAAAGCCTCGGTCCTGAAGGACACCGGGTTAATGCGATTTCTGCCGGCCCGATCAAAACACTGGCAGCCGCCGGTATCTCACAGTTCAGAAAAATGCTTGATCACGT
Organism: Lysobacterales bacterium; assembly: GCA_029859505.1. Taxonomy (GTDB): domain Bacteria; phylum Pseudomonadota; class Gammaproteobacteria; order Xanthomonadales; family SZUA-36; genus SZUA-36. The sequence continues at coordinate 9,342 of JAOUCZ010000134.1, forward strand.
TCAGGGAACTGCCCCGCTAAGAAGAACCGTAACAATCGAAGATGTTGGTAACGCAGCCGCATTCCTATGTTCGGATCTGGCTGGAGGCATAACAGGTGAGATCACTTATGTGGATGCGGGTTATAACATTCTGGGTATGGCAGAACTTGGAAGTGATGCATAAATTTCAGCGTCAACCGACCAAACACCTTAA
>JAOUCZ010000135.1 GCA_029859505.1 Lysobacterales bacterium
TAGCGACAACACGGTTTACGCCGGTCCAGTGGTAATCATCGACTTTTTTAGCCTTTGCCTCTGCTGCATCGTTTACCAGCAGCGCCGAAAGCAAAGTCAAAACAAGTAGAGGAAATTTCATACTTTTATCCAATATCAGTTGTCGGTTTCAATCAAAAATGCCCGTATCTTTTTCGCGGGCCTTTTTCCTTTCAATTTCGCGCGGACTCTCGCGCATATAGGTTTTTGAATCATCATAGCCGCCATAGTTCAGTTCCCACAGGATCAGAAATGTGTAATTGAAGATAGCGGTCATTACAGCGGCAACCAGTAACATGCCAATACCACAGGACAGTCCGACACCTACTGCCATAAAGATGAACAACGAATCGGCAGTGCTTTTAAGCGAATACCGGTAACGCACACCCGCCACCACACCGGCAAGACTGAATGCCATGGCCAGGCTGTTATGGACGATCAACACAATTCCGGTAACTGCAATCGGCAGTACGAGTATGGTTTCCAGTAATGATTGATCCATCTTGGCTCTGCTGCGCACCGCCATGTAGGTCCAGGAAACCGGAACCATCAAAGCCACCGCACCGATGATAGCCATAACCAACCATAACAAGCCGCCAACTTCATCGGTCACGTTTGAGGCATGAATGACGATGCCGCCGATATTGCTGTCTGATTCCTGGTTAAACAATGTGTCTACTACACCCAGTGGCAGGTAACGATGCAGATCGGGCACCAGTTGATAACCACCCCAGATCAGCAACCCCAGGGTTCCGTAGAATAGATTCAGTCGTAAAAACAGCCTCATGATACTCCCTCATTCCAGGGCCGGTTAAGCATCGCCAAACCCTGACTTATTATGCTTATTTCTGCTAACCCACACCAATCACGGTGCCATCGTCCAGTAAATCAATTTCTTCGGCCATGGGTCGTTTCGGCAACCCCGGCATACGCATGATCCTGCCGGTCAGGATGATCAGAAAACCCGCACCGGCACTAACCTGTATATTCCTGACCGTGACTTCAAAATCACGTGGTCTCCCATGCAAAGCCGGATCATCAGAAAGCGAACTCGGTGCCTTGGCGATACATACCGGTAATTTGTCCAGACCGAGCGCTGTAATGGTTTTCAGGTCTAACTCAGCGTCCTTGGTAAAGGCGACATCATCTGCACCATACATATCCTTGCAGACCTTATGCACTTTTTCATAAATCGTATCATCAAGATTATAAAGGGGTGCAAACGGTTTGTTATGCGCCACTGACTTGATGACCTCACGCGCAAGATCCTGTGCTCCCTTGCCGCCTTCGGCAAAGTGCCGGGATTCCGCAAACGATACACCATGCGCCTCTGCCCTTTCCCTGATGATGCGGATTTCTTCATCTGTGTCATGAACAAAGCGATTCAGGGCGACGACGGGATGCTTATTGAAATGCGAAACACTTTCGATGTGCTTATCAAGATTTTCCAGACCAAGCCGTACCGCGTCCGGATCAGGCTGATCAAGACTGTCCTTGGCCTTTCCGCCATGAAGCTTCAATGCCCGCACGGTTGTCACAACCACCACTGCATCAGGGTCAAGGCCATTCGGACGACATTTGATGTGGAAAAATTTCTCAGCCCCCAGATCAAAACCAAATCCGGCTTCGGTCACAGTCCAGTCGGCGAACTGCATGGCCATTCGGGTAGCGAAGATACTATTACAGCCGTGAGCAATATTCGCGAACGGGCCGCCGTGCATGAATGCCGGCGTTCCTTCCAGTGTCTGTACCAGGTTGGGGTGAACAGCATCCCTGAGTAAGGCCATCATGGCCCCGGTAATTTTCAGCTCCCGCAAATAGATCGGATTACCTTTCCAGGTGGTTCCGACAAGAATGTTATCCAGTCTCCTGCGCAGGTCGTCCATATCGGCAGCAAGACAAAGTATTGCCATGATTTCCGATGCGGCAGTGATATCAAAACCACCTTCGCGCGGAATACCCTGCATCCTGCCACCGAGACCGATAACGATGTTCCGCAGGGTACGGTCATTCATATCCATGACCCGGCGCCAGACCACCTGTCGCGGATCAATTCCCATCTCATTACCCTGGAATATATGATTGTCGATAGCAGCCGCCACCAGGTTATTGACGGTCGTAATCGCGTGAAAATCGCCGGTAAAATGCAGATTGATACGTCCAGCCGGTACTATTTGACTATATCCACCACCGGTAGCTCCACCCTTGATACCGAGACACGGTCCGAGAGACGGTTCACGCAAGGCCAGGCAAACAGATTCACCCAGGCTGTCGAGAGCCTGTGCCAGACCGATGGATGTCGTGGTCTTACCTTCACCCGCTGCTGTTGGGGTGGTTGCCGAGACCAGGATCAAACGCGCCTTGCCGGGGCGTTTTCGCGGTCGCTCGAGGGCGTTCAGGTTAACCTTGGCGATACTATCGCCAAATGGCATCAAGTCTTCGTCCTCTACACCGAGTTTCGCGGCGATTTCACTGATAGGCCGAATTCCGGATTGCCTGGCAATTTCATAGTCACTGAGCATTATTTCTTATTCCTGATTTCTTATTACGGTGTTTTCCAATTCGTATTGTTATCTTGCGCAAGGCTAGATTAACCCTTTTTACAGGGCTATGACGAGTTTTGCCGGGCGTTTTGGATGGTTAGGGGTATTCTGAATGCCCTAGGCCGGTGGTAACAACCTCGCCCTGATGACATGTTCTTCGGCATTAATAGCGCTCATAACACCCGGACCAGGTTTGTTTTCCACATCGATAATACTATAGGCGAAGTCACCCCGGCTGAGATTAACCATATCAATAACATTGAGGTTATGATCGGCCAGCACGGTTAAAACGTGACCAAGAACCTTTGGCACATTCTCATTGCAAAAAGTAATCCGGTAACCGCCATTTCGGGCCATTTGTGTATCCGGGTAATTGACGGAATTCCTGATGTTTCCGTGTTCCAGAAAATCCATCAACTGATCTGCGGCCATCATTGCACAGTTCTCCTCGGCCTCACTTGTACTGGCACCAATGTGAGGTAACAGCAAGGCATCTTTGCGCCCGAGTAATTCGGGATGGGGAAAGTCGCTGATGTAAGCAGACAGACGGCCACTATCCAGGGCCGCAACTACTGCTGGTAAATCCACAATTTCATCACGGGCAAAATTCAACAGGCGTGCGCCCGGTTTACAACGCGCAAGAACCTTCTCATTAATCAGGCCCAGGGTTGGTGGGATGGCCGGTACATGGAGGGTTACAAAATCCGCGACACTGACCAGTGCCTGTAAACTATCAACTTTTTGGACCCGACTGGAAAGGCGCCAGGCAGACTCGATCGATATCGCCGGATCGAAACCTGCAACTTTCATTCCCAACTCAAGCGCCATATTGGCGACCATGGCACCAATTGCACCCAGACCTACGACACCCAATGTCAGACCGGCAATTTCGGACCCTGCAAAATGTTTTTTATTGGCCTCAAGTAACTTGTGCATTTCTGCGCTGTCACTGATTTCATCCAGTGTCTGAACATAGCTCATACCGCCAAATATATCTCTGGAACCGAGCAACAGCGCCGCTGCCACGAGTTCCTTAACCGCATTTGCGTTGGCTCCCGGTGTGTTAAAGACCACGATACCGCGCTTTGCATACTCGTCCACCGGAATATTGTTCACTCCGGCACCGGCACGCGCCACGGCGATTACACTTTCATCGATACTTTCATTGTGCAATTTTTGACTACGGAGCATCAGTGCATCGGCGCCTGACTCCTCTGGGCTCACCTGGTAATTCTCGGAAGGGAAACGATCCAGACCCTTTGCGGCCAGGCTATTATAAGTTCGGATTTTATACATTTGATTGATCTTCTCAAAGCTACCTGTATGAGACAGGTTTGTAGGTGAATTGTACGTCAAGCCGCCAAAATATAACCGGGTTTTTTACCGATAAAGCTGAACGAATTACGCTATATTTAGACGACAGGCTATTTGCATTTGTTCAGGAGTAGATATTCAATGAAATTCAAACTAAAGGCTCACTTTCTGCTGATGGTTTCACTTATCGTGGCCGTCAGTCAGGCTTTTGCCAACGAGAACAGACCAGAAACCACCATTGAAGGGTTGCAACTGATCGAGGACTCCAACCTGGCGTTGGTCTACGCTGAACCGGGAGTTGATTGGAGCCAATACAGCAAGATTTACCTGGAAACCCCTTACATAGCCTTCACAAAAGACTGGCAGCGCAATCAGAACAAGCATCAACCGGGAAAGATTTCAGTTGATGATATGACAAAGATCAAATTGGAACTGTCGTCCCTGTTCATTGATGTATTTGCTACAACGCTGGAGGAAGGTGGTTACGAACTGGTCAATGAACTTGGCGAAGACGTACTACTTGTAAAACCCGCCATCATTAACCTGGACGTTGTATCACCCGCCTCCAAGTCTCCCGGTATTACCCGCACCTATTCAGAAACATCGGGTGAAATGACCTTGTATATGGAGCTTTATGATTCACTGTCCGGTGATCTGATCGCCAAGGCACTGGACCGCAAAGAGGACCGGAAAACCGGTTATTTCGAATGGAAAAATCGTGTCACCAACCGCGCCGCGGCCAACCGGATTCTGAAGGTGTGGGCGAATGTCCTGAAAGAAGGTCTGGATGATGCCAGGGCCACGTCACCAACCGGTCCGTAACTGCTCCACAGAGCAGTTACTCGTCATACTTGAGTGTTAGTGGTACCGGTAAGCACGTATGATCGTGGCCAAAAGGTATTAGCTGGCTAGCCGATACTCAAACTGAATTTCCCTTGAACTGCGGGAGAGTCTTTCTTCTCTTTCTATCTGTACGTCACGTGGTGCATCGATACCAATGCGTATCTGGTTTCCCTTCATACCCAGCACGGTGACCGTCACGTCATCCCCAATTATAAGTTTGTCCCCTACGCTCCTTGTAAGTAATAACATTTCATACTCCTTCCCTGGTGGGCGATTTACAGAATTACCCGTTGTTTGTTAATTTACTTGACCCAACCATCCCGGTGGGTATCAAGACCAATCTGCATTCCGGTTATTCCCTTAAACTCGCAAATTCATCATTGGCAAGTAACATAAATGCAATAATCGAGCCAATAAATATTCTTTTTGTCCAGCATCTCTGAAATTTCTATTTTTATCTTTATATACATATAGATATGGGATATCAGGGAAATTCAGACGGATTAATATTTATCGAGATTGTTCAAAACCAATCGAAAAAACCATATAAAACTGACAATCATTGTCACGTGAATGACATAGGAGGTTACAAGTCATGTGATCGGGGTTGTTTGTATACGTACTACCCCTGTGTTACGGGTTACGCACCCCACGAGTTTTGTGTATTTTCGCTATGTGGGCGGGGCCGACTTCACAACAGCCACCGATGATACGTGCACCTGCCGCCAGCCAGTTTTCCGCGTACTCTGCGTAGGCCTTCGGGGTGACATCGGTTCTTGACGGTGGGATGGATTGTTCTCCGTGGAAGTCCCATTTTTCCGGTATGGGGGTGAAGGCGTTGGCGTAGGCACCCACGGGAATATCGCTAATCGAAACCAGCTTCGGCAATACCTTGCCAATGGCCTCCGGTGGTGAGCAGTTAAGTAAAACCGCGCTGACACCCAGGTCTGCAATATCATCCCATGCCGCACGAAGGGGTTCGCCGCTGCGCAGTTTCGCCTCACCTGAATCCTCCAGTGACCAGGACAACCAGACCGGCTTTCCTGTTGAAGTGGCCGCGACCACTGCAGCACGCGCTTCAAGGAGACATGACAGTGTTTCACAGATAAAAAAATCGACATGGGGTGCCAGAAACTCAGCCTGCTCGCGATAAAGTGCTTTAGTTTCCTCAAAAGAGCCGACCAGGTCAGGACGATAACTACCATTTTGGGGACCCATCGAACCTGCTATCAGTACCGGTCTACCCATTTTATCCCTGGCCTGTTGAGCCAGGGTCGCGGCAAGGCGGTTCATTTCACCGAGGCGATCAACCAGACCCTCAGGTTCAAAGTTATTGCGAATACAGGAGTAGGAGTTGGTCGTGATGACATCAGCACCCGCACGAATGTAATCCTCATGTACTGCCTGTACCGCTGCAGGATTATCGAACAGGGCTTTTGCCGACCACAATACACCCTGCCCTGAAGCGCCCCGATTGATCAACTCCTGACCCATACCTCCATCAAGAAGAATGAGACCATCAGGCAGATGGTTGAATACTGAATTCATTAAGCAGGCTCCGGCGATTTGAGCTCAATTGAACAACACAAACGGAATTACATCCACAGGGTTGCCATGTTTAATATCCTCGTCGGGTTTCTGCACCACCAGGGCGTCACCCCAACTGGTGGAATACAGTACACCGCTACTTTGCTTTTCAAAAATCTCCACGCCGGCTGTAACCGAACGTACCCTGATGTATTCCTGCCTGAAGCTTCCCTTCTTATCAAAAAGCGCGACTTGGCGAAGCGGCACTATTTCACTGTGAACGATGCCCTGGCAATCAAACAAAAACGGGCGCGCTATGACCAGGGCAGTGACGAATGCAGAGACCGGATTTCCAGGCAGCCCGAGAAATGGTGTTCCCTGAACATCGCCAAAAGCGAAGGGTTTACCGGGCTTTATGGCAACACGCCAGAGATCGATATGACCCAGTGATTCAACCACCGCCTTGACGTGATCCTCTTCACCGACCGAAACACCACCCGTGGTTATGATGACATCGGCTTTACGGCTGGCTTCAGAAATGACGTCACTGATGACATCCGGATCATCCACCGTGATCCCGAAGTCCATCGGCTCGAAACCCCAGTTTTCGAGCAAAGCCTGCAGCAGGTAGCGATTTGAATTATAAATCTGTCCGGGTTTAAGTGTGTCTCCCGGTTCCACCAGTTCTTCGCCAGTGGAAATAATTGCCACTTTCAATCGCTGTTTTACACTTATCCTGTCAAAACCGAGTGAAGCGATCAGCCCAAGGTCCTGCGCTCTTAAGCGGTGCCCTGCTTTCAGGACGGTATCACCTTGCATAATATCCTGACCCTTCGGCCTGATATTGCAACCTGCTTCACCCACGGCATCTATCCAGACCTGGCTGCCTTCGCTTCTGCATTTTTCCTGCATCACCACAATGTCAGCGCCTTCAGGGGTTTCTGCTCCGGTAAATATGCGTGCTGCAGTGCCAGGCTTGAGCGCCTGGGGTGGTGATCCCGCAGTGATTCTCTGACTGATTACAAGCGCCCGGTCAGTTCCCTGCCAGTCTTCACGCTTCAGGGCGTAACCATCCATGGCACTGTTGTCCGCTGGCGGAACGTTGATACCAGAGACAATGTCTGCTGCCAGAACACGTCCAAGACTTCCTTTCAGACTGACCGCTTCATCATCTGCCAGAACCCTGTGAGAACTACGCAAACGTGCATGCGCTTCATCAACTGTGATCAGGCTCATGGCAGCTTTGCACCTGAACGGGTTTGAGCTGCAAAGTTACATGGCCGGTGACTGCTGTCCAGTTGCTCTTTCAAAATCCTGTTCCAACCTGTACGACATGCCCCGGTCGAGCCGGGCAAACAGAAAACCAGGGTCTGGTTGGCGAGGCCGGCCAGTGCTCTCGATTGAACCGTGGATGAACCAATTTCCTCATAGGAAAGCTGGCGAAACAACTCGCCAAAACCTTCAATGTTTTGATCAAACAGCGGTTTCAGGGCCTCCGGCGTAGAATCACGCTGGGTTAAACCGGTGCCCCCGGTTGAAATAATGACGTCGATTCCAGGATCAGCTATCCATGAGGAAACGATGGCCCGACTTGTGTAAATCTCGTCCTTGCACAGTTCCCTGGCGGCGAGATTGTGACCGGCTTCTTTCAGGGAATCTTCCAGTACCTGGCCAGAGGTGTCATTTTCAAATGTGCGTGAATCCGATAGAGTCAGGATTGCTATATTCAGTGCTATGAACTCGGCATCTTTATGCATGATGTCTTACCTTTTACAGTGGAGCAGAACAACTTTACATCATGCTTTTATGCTTGCATGCGGTCAAGCCATAAGGCCGCAGTTTTCAAATCTTCGGGCGTATTAACGTTAAAGAACGGATTTGGCTCGGTTGGTTCCCATTCAATAATTTTGTGCGGCAGTGAGCGCAGAACCCGTTTAAGCCCCCCGATTCCCTTATCAAGCATGGCTGCCCTGACCACCGGCAGGTGATGGTTTTGCCACAGGGAAAACGTGGGTTGTAAAACCCCATGGTAGGAAATGACAACCACTGGTCCTGGTTCATCCTGACTCTCACCGAGCAGTGTCCCTACCAGGCTGGAAGGAATGAAAGGGGCATCACATGGGCACAAAACCAGACCATTGTCGATTCCCCTGTCAGTAAGATACTGCAGCGCGGAGTACAAACCGGTCAGTGGCCCGCGAAACCCCGGCAAAAGATCGGGAACCACTTCCAGGTTAAAGTCATCGAAATCATTGGTTTCACTTTCACAACTGAGCAACAGCGGTTTCAAGTGAGGCTGCAACTGTTCAGTGGCATGTGCCAGTAAAGAGCGTCCATTTATCTCGAGCAGGGCTTTTCGGCTCACCCCCATCCGTCGGGAGCGACCACCTGCGAGAATGACACCGGCCGGCTGCTTCACTTTCATTACTGCCTGATCTTTGCCAATGCAGGCAACAGTGCTTCACTTAAGCCTCCACCGTCACCGGCTGCGTACTCAAGCAGCCGTTTACGCATGCGTGGCGCCCAAAAGCGATTGATGTGATCTGCAATTTTTTCATCCGCATGTGCCTGGAAACTGAGGTTGGCGGCAATATCATTCGCCATCGATACCAGGTGAGATGTTTCGCTATTTGCCATTCCTGTTACTCCGGTATGAATACAGGTGTAGTGTCCTGTATTAAGTGACCCGACTATCGAAAGTATAAACATTGTGCCTTCCGGGACGGGCAAAACCAACCAGGGTCACACCACTGCGGTGAGCAAAGTCGATGGCCAGCGCAGTCGGTGCGGAGACCGATACCAAAACTTCCATGCCCACTGCAGCGGCCTTGTAGACCATTTCATAACTCGCCCGGCTCGAAACAAGGACAAAACCGGTCGAGGGATCAAAGCATTTTCTGGATAAGAAGCCAATCAACTTGTCCAGGGCGTTGTGACGTCCGACATCCTCGCGTAACGTCAGTATCTCACCACTGTTGCTACACCATGCGGCACCGTGTACTGCACCGGTCACGACCTGTAATGGCTGGTGTGCATTCAGTGACAGGATGGCAGCCTGCAATGCGGCAGCTGATACAGAAACACTGGTATTTACGACTGCCGGCTTACGCATGGCCTGATCGAGCGATTCTGCACCGCAAAGACCACAGCCGGTTCGGCCCGTCAGGTTGCGTCGCTGCCCGGCGAGCCTCGCAAAAATATCCTCGTTGACTTTCATGGCCACTTCCAGTCCATTTTCCCGCTCTATTACGGATACA
>JAOUCZ010000368.1 GCA_029859505.1 Lysobacterales bacterium
GTGACGGGAGGGAATACCAGTTCCGCATTAGTCAGAGTTCCGGCTTTGATGGTGTCTCTTGGAGCGCTATGTTTTCAAGTAGCGAAAATTGGCAGCAAATTGATTTAGCCCTGGATCAATTTACCCCGGTGTTCAGGGGCAGAACGGTGCCGCAGGCGGGGCCGGTGATTCCGTCCGAGATTCAGCAAATTGGTTTTCTGTTGGCCGACAAAACAGCCGGACGGTTTGAGCTGGAGATTCGGAGTATAGAGTTCATTATGGAATGACCTCCATTCAAAGAATCATCCTGGTAGACAACGGTTCACGGCGCCCCGATGCTGTCTTAAATTTGAGGCGAATAGCCGGGCTGATGAGTGAAAGGTCAGCTAAAACCATCGATGCTGTACCACTGCAACATGCGGACAAGATACCGTCCGAGGCCTTTGGTGATGCACTCGGCGGCAAATGCATGGCCACCTTTGTGGAATACGTCGAAGCGGCGCTGATCAGCGGTGTCGATGGACTTCTCATCGTTCCGATGTTTTTTGGCAAAAGCCGTGCCATCACCTCGTTTATCCCGGACACTCTAAACGCTTTTCAGAAAACACACGGGAAATTCAACTGGTCAATTGCAGATGAGTTATGCCCGTTACCCGAAGGTGAGCCAAAGCTGACCCGGTTGCTTTTTGAGAATCTGCAAACACTGGCGGATGAAAAGCTGACCAAAATTGACTGCGTCGTACTCGTTGATCACGGGTCACCATCCAAGAAAGTCACAGATGTTCGTGTAAAGCTGGCCGGACAGCTGGCTTCGTATCTGCCCGAACACATACCCCTGCTACAGGCGGTCATGGAGCGAAGAGAAGGGCCGGAATACGATTTTAACGGGCCACTGCTGCAAGACCTGCTGGAAAAACTGGCCCGTGAAAACGAAGTTATAAATGTCGCGATATCCATGCTTTTTCTTTCCCCCGGCAGACACGCGGGAGAAGGTGGCGATATCGCTGAAATATGCGGCTACGCCACGCAAAACCACCCGGGTTTAACCGTCCACATCGCACCCCTGGTGGGAGAAAATCCGTTGCTTATTGATTTGTTGTGTGACCGGTTGCAGGGAATTTTGTGAATAGGCGTCACCTGGAAGATATAGACGATGAGTAATACAAGCAATCATGTTCAAGGCTTAGCCCATGTGGACCAATAAAGGCACACAACGGCCATCTTTCGCCAAGGAAATCGCCAAGGGACAGGAGTCGGTGTGGGACTATCCGCGTCCACCCGTGCTATTGGCCGATGGTCGTTTGGTCGAAGTACACAGCGGTGATCAGCTCATCGTCCGCTCGAATAATAACTTTCGGATTTGCGAGACAGCCAGCCCGCCCACATTCTATATACCACCGGACCAAATAGACTGGAGCCTGCTCGAGCACATCGAGGGCGGCTCTTACTGTGAATGGAAAGGACTGGCCAGGTACTGGAGTTTAAAATCAGATCCATCCCAGCCGGTTGCCTGGAGCTACCCAAAACCGAGGGCTTTGTTTATCCGCATTGCGAACTACGTTTCATTCTATCCGGGTCGCATGTCATGCACCGTTGATGGACAACAGGTGCGTGCACAACCCGGCGGCTTTTATGGCGGTTGGATTACAGACGAGATTGTCGGACCGTTCAAGGGCGAACCGGGCACCGGCCATTGGTAGCGATGACAGCATGAGTACATTACGACTTATCCTCGGAGATCAACTCAGCACATCGATCGCGTCGCTGACAGATATCGATAAGCAGACTGATCGGGTGTTGATGGTAGAGGTCAGCGATGAGGCCACCTATGTCCGTCACCACCAACAGAAACTGGTATTGGTGCTTTCGGCGATGCGACATTTCGCCGCTGAATTGAAAAAAGATGGTGTTCAGGTCGACTATGTTCGTATGGACAGCAGCGCCAATACGGGCTCATTCAGTGGCGAAGTCAAACGTGCACTGCAACGCCATCACTATGATCAACTGGTGGTGACAGAGCCGGGCGAATGGCGAGTTCGCAAGATGATGCTGGGCTGGCAAAAAGATTTTGACATAAAGGTTGAGATCCGCGATGACGAGCGTTTTTTGTGCTCACTTGCAGAGTTCGCGCAATGGGCCGAAGGCCGTAAAAGCCTACGCATGGAATATTTTTACCGCAGCATGCGACGTAAGACCGGCTGGTTAATGGATGGTGACAAGCCCGTCGGCGGGGTATGGAATTATGACAAGCAAAACCGCAAGTCACTGCCCAGGGGCATGACCTACCCACGGCGGCTACGGTTCGAAGCCGATGAGGTTACGCGGGATGTCATGCAACTGGTAAAAACGCACTTTGATGATCATTTTGGAGACCTGGAATCATTTGGCTGGGCCACCAGTCGAGTAGATGCGCAACAGGCATTGAGACATTTTATCGAGGATTGCCTGCCAGGCTTTGGCGATTACCAGGATGCCATGAAAAGCGGTGAGGATTTCCTTTTTCATGCTCTGATCTCCCCTTATTTGAATATCGGTTTGTTAGACCCTCGCGAGGTTTGCGAAGCGGCGCTTGAGGCCTACGAAGATGAGAGGGCTCCGCTGGCTGCTGTCGAGGGTTTTGTAAGACAGGTCGTGGGCTGGCGCGAATATATACGTGGGTTCTACTGGCTGCAAATGCCGGGATACGAACGCAGTAATTTTCTCGAGGCAAAGCGGCCGTTGCCGGATTTTTTCTGGACCGCCGAAACCGACATGAACGGCCTGCGCCAGACCATTGAGA
>JAOUCZ010000136.1 GCA_029859505.1 Lysobacterales bacterium
TACACGGTTGGGCCATGCACAGCGGAATCTGGGGCGGGCTTGTGGATGAACTGGCCTCGCGGTTTCGCGTCAGCCTGGTAGACCTCCCTGGTCATGGTGTCAACCGGAACGTCCCATTGTCCGAAGATCTGAGTGTAGTTGCTGAACAGATTCTTTTCATGGTACCTCCTGCAATCTGGATTGGCTGGTCACTTGGTGGCCTGGTCACACTGGCAGCCGCCCTGAGGCAACCGCACAAGGTGCAAAAGGCTGTACTGGTGGCAGCATCACCCTGTTTTTCAAAGCAGCCCAATTGGGACTGTGGTGTCGATGATGTGTCACAAAAGGCGTTTGCCGATGGGCTTGAAAGTGAATGCGATGAGACGCTCAAGCAGTTCTGGCTTCAATGTTTTGGAGCAGCCTGGGTAGATGAATCATTGCGTCGCCTGGGCAAATCATCGGCTACCGACAATGCTCCAGCCAAAACTGTCATGCAGGCCGGTTTGCAGTTGCTTTACGGTAATAACCTTCTCGGTGATTTGGGTGAATGCGAAGTGCCGATATTATTTTTGGGTGGTACACGTGACCGCACCATCAAGCCGGAATCTTTTGCCCGAGCTGCGGCAAAAATGCCCTCTGCCAGCTCCCATTTGATTCGTGCTGCTGGTCATGCGCCTTTTATCAGTCATCATGATCATTTTATGGAAATTATCCACAGTTTTTTACAGGGAGATCAAACGAAATGAGCCTGACGGCACTGGATAAACATGCGATAAGGTCATCCTTCGATCGCGCGGCCTCCAGCTATGACGAGTATGCAGTTTTACAGCGTGAGGTTGAATCGCGCCTACTGGAGCGGCTTGAATTCCAGCGTCTTGAGCCATCCACGATATTAGATCTTGGTTGTGGTACCGGCTCGGCCAGTCGGACTCTGGCAGAGCAATTTACACAGGCTGAAGTCATCGCCCTGGACTGGGCTCCAGCCATGCTGGCAAAAGTCGGAGCATCCCCCAATACTCGCCGTGGCTTAAGCACCCTGTGTGCGGATATGCATTTGTTGCCCCTGGCAGCACGCAGCACAGACCTGATATTTTCCAACCTGGCCTTGCAGTGGAGCTACGATTTAGCTGCGGTATTCAGCGAGTTTCGACGCATAATGAATGCGGATGCCATGCTGGTATTTACCTGCTTCGGACCCGATACATTGCATGAGCTCAAGCAGGCTTGGCGGGCGGTGGATGATCTTCCCCATGTGAACGACTATCCGGATATGCATGATATCGGTGATGAGTTACTGGCTGCGGGTTTTCGTGAACCAGTAATGGATACCGAGCGTCTGACGCTGGAGTATCCGGATGTTATGTCCCTGATGCGTGAGTTGAAAGGAATAGGCGCACACAATGTCGCCAGCGAGAGGTCACAAGGGCTGACGGGCAAATCCCGTCTGACAAGTATGCTGCAGGCCTACGAACCGTTTCGTCGTGGAGACCGCTACCCGGCCAGTTATGAAATCATCTATGGAACAGCATTCGCACCACGGGACGGCCAACCATTTAAAACTGCCGAGGGGGATGTGGCAACGTTCTCGGTAGATATGCTGCGCTCAAGTTCTAAAGACAGGAAAACATCATGAATCGTCTGTTTATCACCGGTACCGATACCGAGATTGGAAAAACCCTGGTGGCGAGTGCATTGATCCGCCACCTGGTGGCTGCAGATTACCGTGTGGCAGGAATGAAACCGGTAGCATCCGGTTGTGAAAATACCGATGAAGGTCTGCGAAATGACGATGCCCTGAAACTAATCGCAGCGGCTAATGTGGAGCTGCCCTATGAAACGGTCAACCCTTTCGCCTATGAACCCGCAATTGCACCTCATATTGCTGCACAGCAGGCCGGGCGGTTAATCGATATCAATCGGATTGGGCAACTGGCACATAGCATTGATGCGGATTACCTGGTCGTTGAAGGTGTTGGAGGCTGGTGCGTACCTTTGGGTGAATCCCGGCTACTCGCCGAATTGGCAATGGCGACGGCAGATGAGGTCATCATAGTTGTTGGTATGCGTCTGGGTTGTATCAACCACGCATTGCTGACTGCAGCCCAGATCGAGCGAGACGGATTGTCGCTGAAAGGTTGGATTGCCAATTTTGTTGACCCGGATATGCAGGCGCAATCAGAAAACCTTGCAACGCTTCAAACGCTTATGCCATGTGCATTGTTGGGTACATTGCCATGGCAGAATTCAGACCGGCAAATTCCGGAATTAAAAATTCGGGGAACTAATTTATTTAAAAATGACTTTAGTTGCAGTAGACTATAAATACCACCAGTGGATTTTTTAAATGCTACAGCATTAACGATTTGACCTGAAAGGGTCTAAAAAATCGAAAATGGCGTCCCCCTTATGCCATTTTCGTATTGAAGCTCGACGCTCCCCCTTGCGTCGCGCTTTGATGAAAGGGCCGGCTGACCCCTTGCCGGCCCTTTCTTTTGTCAGAAATTAGCAGGGCAGATAGACCAATTTATTTCATACAGCAAGCCTGAATGAGCTAGGATGGTGTTGAAATCTCAAAAATTCAGGAGAAAACTATGGCAAAGGCCGATCATGACAAGGCCCAGGCTGAATTGACCCGTGCGATACGGGAAGACGCACCATATACCTTTGATGAGCCCATTCCGGTACTGGTTTCTCTGGATAACGGTGTTAATTATGAAGGGGTTGCCTTTGAAGTACAGCCCAAGAGCGACACGTTTCCAGAAGGACTGGTGATGGTGCGTACCGGTAATACAGATATTGGCGTACCAGTCCATTACCTGCGTGGCAGGTAAGATCTTTTACTGAAGTTCCTTCCTGCTCTTAAACAGACTCGTTTGGAAAGTTGATTTCCACACCAATATCACACGGGTCTTTACAGAACACCTGGCTCAAATTAATTTCAGGTAGATAGCTGAGTTTGTAGCTGATGCCTGCTTCAACCAGTTTCTCAATAACTTTTTCAAGTCCGGTGGCCTGGAGTGCGAAGTGGTCAAAGTGACCCTTTTCCTCATTTTGTGAGTGTTCCAGGCTCTCAACCAGGTGAAGAATTGGTTTTCCTTCCGAATACAACCAGTAACCCTTTCTTGAAAATGTGGGACGAAATCCCTCGGTAAGACCAATGACGTCCCGATAGAAATCCCTGGTCTTGGCCAGAAGTTCCGCAGGGGCAGCGATATTGACGTGGTCTAGATGCATCAGGCATTTGCCATGGTTGTTTTAGTTACTATGAGCTCAGTAGGATTTCTCAACTTCTTCTTTTACCAACCGGCTGAGCTGCTGAAAGCCAAAACTGGGTAATGGCCGGCCATTGACGAAAAACTCCGGGGTCGCCTTTATTTTAAGAGACTGGCCGTCCTGGATATCCTTTTGGACGGCTTCGGTTACTTCAGGCTGACTAATATCTGCCGCCAATCTTTCATGGTCCAAAGCCATGCCGTTCAAAATACTGCGGGCACGTGTTGGCTGTGAAACATGGTTGACAATCCAGCGACGCTGGTTATTGAACAGCAATTCCAGCGCCGGAAAGAACTTGCCCTGAAGGTGAGCGGCTTCCAGCATTTTAACCACTTCATCAGAACCGGTA
This sequence comes from Lysobacterales bacterium, assembly GCA_029859505.1. GTDB lineage: Bacteria > Pseudomonadota > Gammaproteobacteria > Xanthomonadales > SZUA-36 > SZUA-36. The sequence continues at coordinate 3,602 of JAOUCZ010000136.1, forward strand.
TGGAGCGGGGCGTAACGCATCATGACCCTCACTTTGCCTGGATACTGATCGATTAACTGTTTTACCAATGGATAGAAGTCTGCACAGGTTCCGCAGGCCGGGTCGAAAAACTCAACGATAGTGACCCTGGCATCAACGGGACCTTTGATCGGGGCACTTTGCCTTTCGACAACGCTCTGGTTTCGGCCACCCGACGTGCCTTGCATTGTTGACTGGTGGTTTTTATAGATGACCGTTGCCATGACAAAGGCCAGTAACAGCATGCCGCCAACGATTAGGAAGATAATATTTTTGTTCATGATGATTCCATTTTATGCGCATAAAACAGCAAAACGCCAATTAGAGTAAAGGTCAGAAGCGACAGCATGGGAATATTCAGAAAACCGAGTAGGGAAATGTGGGTTTCAGTACACGGAATCCCCTGTACACAGGGTTGGGCCTTTTCAGGAATAATGCCGGCAACTAAAAGTACATGAAATAGAGCAATCAGCCAACCCAGGCTTGTCATCGCAGTGGCATATCGCAGTACTCTGGGGTCATACGGCAACAGGCCAATAGCCAATATCAGCACCAGTGGATACATCGTGATGCGTTGATACCAACACAGCACACAGACCGGTACTTCCATAACTTCACTGAAAAAAAGGCTGCCAAGTGTTGCGACAGTGACCAGAACCCAGGTAGCGAAAAGTAGCGACCAACCGGTCCGGATGCCCTGGGTTACAGATTTTGATTCCACTTTGATCCTCTGAAAAAGTACATTGGGTAAATTGAAGCTGGCAAAGAATACCTGTTATTCATCGTGGCGCAAAGCCCTGCTCAAGATCAGAAGGCCATGAAGCCTGGATTGCGCAGGTGAATTCATCTGAAATAATTCATGACCTATGACTGCTTTCCTCATAGACTTACCGCGTTTAATGAAAATGAGAATGATATGAATAAATTTAGTGCCTTGCTGCTTGCAGTATTGTTGTCTTCCTGGGTAATGGCGGATGAGCCTGCAATATCCGGGCATGCGCAGAAAACCCTGGAAATATACACACGTATTGTTGGGGTGGAGTCTTCCAAGAATCTGGGCAATGTCCCTGAGATAGCCAACTACCTGGCGGCTGAGCTCATTGCTGCCGGCTTTCCCAAAGAGGATGTGGAAGTGGTGCCACTGGGTGAAACAGCTTCGCTGATTGCGAAGTACCGGGGTGACGGCTCTTCGGGTAAAGCTCCAATCTTATTATTGGGACATATGGACGTGGTCGAGGCCCTGGCAGCGGATTGGGAACGTCCGCCTTTTGAACTGACGACAGATGATGTCTATTTTTACGGTCGCGGCACAATCGACAATAAATTCGGTGTGGCCCAGCTTACATCAACATTTATCCGTTTGAAGAAAGAAGGTTTTGTACCCAACAGGGATTTGATTATTGCCTTTACCGGTGACGAGGAATCCGGGATGCTGACAACCCGGATGCTTGCCTATGAGCGGGATGACCTTGCCGGGGCCGAGTTTGCCTTGAATTCCGATGCCGGTGGTGGAGACCTCAATGCCGCTGGTGAGCCGCTGGTGTATCTCGTGCAGGCCGCTGAAAAAACCTATGTGACCTGGGAAATGACAGTGCGTAACCCCGGCGGGCACAGTTCCCGCCCAAGGCCGGATAATGCGATTTACGATCTTGCAGATGCCATTACCAGGATACAAAACTACAGGTTTCCCGTTCGTTGGAGTGAGATGACACTGGCTTTCTTCGAAGAGACGGGTGAGCAATTGGGCGGTGAACTGGGGCAAGCCATGATCCAGTTCGCTAATAACCCCCGGGATGAAGCCGCGTCTGACCGGTTGGCTATCGAGTCCTCCTATGTTGGTACCACCCGCACGACCTGTGTGGTGACCATGCTACAGGCAGGACATGCGGAAAATGCCTTGCCACAGTCCGCTACCGCCACTGTTAACTGCCGTATCTTTCCCGGTGTACCGGCGGCCGCGATTGAAAACGCACTCAAGCACGTTGTCGAAAATGAAGCGATTGAATTTAACCAGCTAGAGGAAGCCACGGAGAGTCCGATTTCACCGTTACGTGGGGATGTTATTACGGCTGTTAAAAAAGCAGTCCATACACGCTATCCCGGTCTGAAGGTGATGGGGTACATGGAGTCCGGCGGTACCGATGGCATGCACTTCCGCAAGGCCGGGATTCCGACCCTGGCCGTGAGTGGTGTCTTTATGAATCCGGATGAAATGTATGCCCACGGACTCAATGAAAGGGTGCCGGTGAAGGCGTTCTATGAAGCGTTGGACCACTGGAGCATTATTCTCAGGAGTTTGGCAGGCAATTAATACACTATCGATAAAGCCATTATCGAGAGGTTTCGCGGACAAAGAAATATGACCGATCAAGTCGAATGTGTGGTGGTGGGTGCCGGGATTGTCGGGCTCGCCATCGCACGCGCACTGGCACTTCAGGGACATGAGGTGGTTGTCCTTGAGTCAGATAAGACATTCGGCACTCACACCTCGAGTAGAAATTCCGAGGTTGTTCACGCAGGAATCTATTACCCAACCGGCAGCTTGAAGGCTCGCACCTGTGTGTCAGGTAAAGCACTGCTCTATAACTACTGCAGGCAACACAAGGTTGATATTCAGAAGCTTGGCAAGCTCATTGTCGCCACCACTCCCGGGCAAATTGAGCTGCTCAGGGCCTACCAGGCCCAGGGGAAGGTCAATGGCGTTGATGACCTTGAGCTGTTGTCGCAGGAAGAACTCCATCACCTGGAGCCCGATGTCAGGGGCCTGGCAGCGCTATGGTCGCCATCTACCGGTATTGTGGATTCGCACGGTTTGATGCTTAGTTTGCTCGGAGATTTTGAAAGCGCCGGTGGCATGTTAGTTACAAGAAGCCCGGTCAACAGCTTCACACAGATAACAGGCGGGTTTGAATTGGATGTCGGGAGTGAGGGGTTATCGGTGAAGCTCCAAACACGCTGCTTAATTAACTCGGCAGGGCACGGTGCGATAGCATTGGCGAAAAGTTCCGGAATGAATCAACTGGCGGATAGTCATTACGCGGCAGGGCACTATTTCAGTTACCAGGGGAAATCACCTTTCAGTCACTTGATTTATCCGGTAGCCGGGGCGGGAAGCCTGGGTGTACACGGCACGCTGGATCTCGGCGGACAATTGAAGTTTGGCCCGGATCTGGAGTGGCGCGAGCGGCTTGACTACACCTTCGAAGCAAGCGAAACACGCAAGCAGCATTTTGAAAACAGTATCAGAGCGTACTACCCGGCCCTCGAAGTCAGCCGTCTGCAGCCTGGTTATGTCGGTGTCCGTCCAAGAATATCAGGCCCCGGTAAGCCAGTAGCCGATTTTGAGATCAAGGGTTTTGAAAGCCATGGTATACGCGGTCTGGTGCAGCTATTTGGTATCGAGAGTCCGGGTCTAACAGCCTGTCTGGCGATAGCTGGTGAGGTCGTTTCACGTCTGGACATTGATTGATTCTCCAGGCTTGAGCACGGTTATGCTTCGGGCTTTCAAATCGTGTAAGTAAAGATTTTTTTGGTATTTGTCGCCTAAGCAACTATGCTTAGTGGTAACAGCAGAAAAAAAAGAAACGATCTCTTGGCAATACTTAAAGAACTAAAACGACGAAACGTCTTCAAAGTGGCTATCGCTTATGCGGTATCTACATGGATTTTGCTGCAACTCACCGATGTGCTGACCCAAATTCTGGGACTGCCCGAATGGGCGCCAAAACTGATCCTGCTGATGCTGGTGGTGGGGTTTGTACCAGCCCTGATCCTGGCTTGGGCTTTCGAGCTGACTCCCGGGGGCATCAAGCTTGAGAAAGATGTCAAACGTACGGAGTCCATCACACCCAGGACGGGGCGTAAGCTGGATTACGTGATCATCGTGTCACTTGGCTTGTCGCTTGGCTACTTTATCTGGGAGTCGCGATTCGAGCAGAAAACAGCTGAAATCGAATTGGCGAAGAGCGCCCCTCCTATTGAAGAACCCGTGGTTGAAGTAATCGAGCCTGAAATTGATCTCAGTGCTTTGAATATCGACAAAAATTCCATTGCGGTCCTGCCTTTTGCCAACCGTAGCGCAGATGCAGAGGATATCTATTTCACAGATGGTATTCATGATGACCTGTTGACCCAGCTGTCCAGGATCGACGCTTTCAGCGTGATATCCCGAACCTCGGTTATGGAATATCGCGACACCACCAAGAATCTGCGTCAGATCGCACAGGAACTGAGTGTTGCCAATGTGATGGAAGGCTCTGTGCAGCGTGCGGGTGACCGGGTGCGTATCAACGTGCAGTTGATTGACGCTTATACCGATGAACATCTGTGGGCCGAGATATACGATCGCGAACTGACCACCAATAACCTGTTCGATATCCAGTCCGAGATTGCAAAAGCAATCGCCGGGGCACTGAAAGCAACATTGACGGATTCTGAACTGGCCGATGTGGCCGATGTGCCTACCGATAATGTTGCGGCCTACGATCTGTATTTGCAGGCCCGGCGGTTTGCTCAGAATGAAACCATGGCCGACTACAAAACCGCCATTGACCTGTTCAAGGAATCACTGGCCATTGACCCTGATTTTAAGTTTGCCTGGATCGGCCTGGCACGTGCCCATATGACCAACTACTGGGTTTACGGGGGCGATCTGGCTAATCGTGAACTGGCACATGAGGCGATGGAGCGCGCCCGTAGTATCGATGCGGATTTTGCCGAGTTATACATGGCCGAAGGTTTCTATTGGTACTGGGGCTTTCTGGATTATGAACGGGCTCTGTATAAGCTCGACAAGGCGATCGAGATGATGCCCGGTAACGATGAGGCGTATATGTGGCGTGGTTGGGTTTCACGCCGGGCAGGTTTATGGGAACAGGCCGTGGAGTCGATGCAACAAGCGCTTAAACTGAACCCGCGTGTGCATTTTAACTGGCACGAATATGCACAAACCCTGATGTATCTGCACCGTTATGAAGAAGCGAATGATGCAATAAAACAAGCGCGTGTGATAGACCCGGACAGTTTTTGGGGTAGATCGACCAAGGCGTTAATTGCCATACAGGAAAAAGGTGATACGCAGACGGCTCAGCAATTGATGATTGGCGCACGATACGGCAGTGATTACGACTTTTTTGAATCTTACATGCTCGTGAACATGTTAGCGCGGCGTTTTGAAGAGGCGCTGACGGCCGCAAGAGACATTCCCAATGACCTTGAAATTCGGCGTGGTCTTATCACTCTCAGGGAAGACTGGGCAGCGCAGATTCTTCACTTTATGAATAAGCCGGGTGAGGCCAAACAAGCTGCTGGAGCAGCATTGTTTCGCCTGAAGGGTTTACGTACAGAATTGGGTGAGGATTATCGGATAGACCTCGCCGAGGCAAGAATCCGTGCCCTGCAGGGTGCCGGTACAGAAGAAGTCAGAACCCTGGTGCAAAAATCAGTGTCATCAGCACCTGCGGATAGCGTATCCGAATTTCAACGCAAACTTTATCATGCACAAATTTTTGGAATGGCAGGTATGGCGCCTGAGGCTGCTGAGATTCTTGAGGCTCTACTGCAACCGCCAAGCAATGTATCGGTTTACCGCATAGACCTTGATCCGGCATTTGATGAGATTCGTGATGATCCGGATTTTGTGGCTATGATGGAGCGCAACAGGTAATTACAGGTTTATACAAAACAATGAGGTTTTAATGAAATTTCTCGGAGAGTTGAAGCGCCGTAATGTATTCCGTCTAGGAATGGCCTACATTGTTGCTGCCTGGGTTGTCATCCAGATAGGTGA
>JAOUCZ010000137.1 GCA_029859505.1 Lysobacterales bacterium
TTCTAAATCCAGCTTATATGCCTCGTCACCAATCAGGGAAAAGCGCAAACGCTGACGCGTATCCAGCTTGTCACCGGCGAGGAAATTCAGAAACAGCATATTGATGTGCTGAATCTCGTCAAAGCCCGCATCAATGGCTTGTTGAGCCGACATAAATGCTGGGATGTGACCACTAAGCCGCATGCCCTTACCATGCACGTAATCGGCAAATTCTTTTACCCATGCCGGGTCAAAAGAGCTGTAGGTTTTGATTTGCAGATAATTGCGCTCAGCGTACCAGTCGACGGCTTTTTTCGCCTCATCCAGGGTTTTAACGGTGATGCCATTACCTGCCGAGTATTCACTCTCACGATCTATAAAGCCGGATTTGTAGAGGTGTGTTCCCAGCAACTCGGTTCCAAATAGTCTTTCAATTTCTTCCATGTTTTCCGGGCTGTTGCCAATGTCACGAACACTGGTCACACCCGCCGGCAGGTAAGTGAATGCGTCGGTTTTTGAGAGGTGACCATGCATATCCCAAAGACCGGGGATCAGTGTTTTACCACTACCATCAATAATCTTTGCATTCGCTGGTGCCTCGATGGCCTTTCCTACCCGCGTAATGGTTTTGTTTTCGACCAGTACATCATGGCCTTCAAGCGCAGTACGCCCCACCACGTCGACCACTCGTGTGTTACGGATCAACAATGGCGTGCTCAGTTTATAGGTCAGTTTTTTGCTGAGATCTTTGTAGTACTGGTTTTCTGATTCATCGGCAATTTCTTTGAGCCTGGTAAAATTCTCAAGACCCCAGCCTTCGCGAATCGCCTTCATAAAGCCGCCAATGTTGAGCGCAAACAAACGTCCCGTATCATCACTCCACAGAAAAGTCGGTGTCAGGTTAAGTCCGGACAGTGCATATAACGTCACTTCCGCGCTATTGCCATCTTTCTCAACCGTCGCCTTGCGGATTTCTGTCAGCCTGACCCTGCCACTGGGCAGTAGATCAAGCTCTTGTCCCGGCGCCTTCAACAAAGCACGTAACATGATATCGGTATCAACCCCGTCGACCGTTACATAAAAACGATTCTCTTCAATACGCGACTGACCTTCGTCGGATCGACTTTGCCAGCGTGCATGGCCATCGCTCCATTCGTAGGATTCCTTCACCGGAGCACCGAAAGCAGACGTACCCTCGACAGACACATTAACAGGCATACCACGTTCGTCCAGTTGATAGTGTTCCTGAATGGATACACGACGGTTATTCCACTCGAGCCTGAAGTCCACACTCTGGCTGTTGTCATCGCCAACGGTGGTCACAATTTTCCCGGCCAGGCCCTTGTCGTTATAAAGTTCAGTCGTGAAGACTTCCTCAGCTGTGACTGTCTGTGTGAATACCAAAGTTAGGGCAAATAGAACAGTACGAAACATAATTTATTCCTGCTTTTTTGTTCTTAAGTACTATTACCCTAACAAAACTGCTCTTTTCGGGTACTTGTTTTTAACTGATCGGCTAGAATAGTTCGCACAGCGCCCGTAGCTCAGCTGGATAGAGTACCTGGCTTCGAACCAGGTGGTCGGGAGTTCGAATCTCTCCGGGCGCGCCAAATTTTTTTGTGGTGCTTTTATGAATACTGTTCAATCCGAACACAAAAATGCAGCCGGTAGAATTGTTTTTCTTACCATCATGCTGTGCATCGGCTATGCGGTACTGCGCTATCACATTTTGGGGCCAGTGGAATGGAAGGACTTTCCTTTCCTCATCCTGAACAAGGGCATTTCTCTGGCGGCACTTGTATTGCTTGTATTGAATTTCAGCCTGGGTCCGTTGAACAATATTGGCATTCCCGTGGCTGATAGCTGGCTTTCAGCTCGCAAAATTCTGGGTATGACGGGTTTCCTGCTTGTGTTAATTCATGCACTGATGAGCTTCATGCTGTTCAAACCGGAAATATTCGGCAAGTTATTCGAGGCGGATGGAAGCCTGACCCTGTTTGGCGGCCTGAGCATGCTGGGCGGTATCCTTTCTTTTGTGGTGCTGTGGGGCTACAACCTGAGTTTCCAGACGCATTTGCGTGACGAAAAGGCCTTTATCCGTTTCATTACCTCCAGGAAATTCCTGCTGCTGGCCATGCTTCTCAGCGCTATCCACCTCTTCTTCATGGGCTTCAAGGGTTGGCTTTCTCCTTCCGGCTGGCACGGTGGGCTGCCACCAATTAGCCTCGTCGCGTTCGTGTTCTTTATGACAGGTTACGTGGCAAATTTGTTTGGCAGGAAATAGAAAGGCACAAGGATGGGTCCGTCTTTTAGCTACTTTTTTAGACTGTTAAGAAACGCTTGTGAATAAGAAAAAGATTGTACTTTCGGGTGTCTTCGTGGTGATTTTTGTAGCCGGGCTGAGCGTAATAATCAGTCATGAATCCATCAGTTTCAATGAACTCCTCCGCTCTCTGAGTGATTTAAACCCAAGATTCCTGAGCTTGATTGCCCTGCCATTTATCGCTGTAATGTTCGTACTTGGGATTTATCTACGCAGAAAAAGTGAAGAACGTAAGTGGAAAAAGGCAATATTAAAAACCCGTGCTGAACAAAAACGAAAGCAGGTCGACGAGTGAGAAATTAAGTTTGCGATAAGCCTCCCAAGCTCTTATCTGTTTTAAAATTATTTCAGGTCAGTGTCGTCACTCTTGCAATCCTTGAATTACTGAACCAACTTATGTAATTGATTTTATTGATATCCAGGCATCACTTTAGCTGATCTTTTTTCCTCTCATTCAGAAACGCTTATGACTGCGCTAAGAGAAATGCGGGCATTTGAAAGATAAACCACCTGCTATGGGTCTTTTGGATATGGAAATAACCACTCAGAAAAAACCCGAAACTCTCCTTGAGTACGACTCAGATGGTCGCACCGAGTCCGTCTGGGGGCAGGGCAGGATAATTAAGACCACCACCAGTATCTGTCCCCAGTGTTTAGCATCAATCGAAGCACAGGTTCTGGAGCGTAATAGTGAGGTCTGGATGGACAAATCCTGCGATCAGCATGGACAATTCTCGGCGTTATTGTCCTCCGATATCCAGCACTACTATGAGCCCACCGGCCAGCCTATGTCAGGCAAGTCCTGCTGCGGTAGCAGCTGTGGACAACCAGCCGATGCATCGGGACTGATTGCCGATTCTCAGGCGTGGGCAAATCACAGTTGCACCATACTGATCGAGATCACGGAACGCTGTAACCTCACTTGTCCGACCTGCTTTGCAGGCTCATCCCCACAGCACTCGCATATGATGACACTCGATGAATTCACCCGGCAGGTGGACCAACTGGTCGCCGGAGGGAAAAGCGGTTCAGACATGATTCAGCTATCGGGTGGCGAACCCACCATTCATCCGCAGTTCATTGAAATGATCGAACTGCTTTTTGATCGTGGCTTCAAAAAAGTATGTATTAACTCCAATGGTATCAAGCTGGCCCAATCAGCCTTTACAAACAAGCTGGCAGGTTGTTCGAGGGCATTCCCCGACGCAGAGTTGTTCGTTTATCTGCAGTTTGATGGTTTCAGGGAAAGCACTCACCAGACCTTGCGTGGACGCGGGGACCTGCTGGAAATCAAGCGTAAAGCCCTGGCGCTTTGTGAGGCCAATAACATCAGCATTCATCCAGTCATGACCCTCACTCGTGGCATCAATGACTCTGAAGTAGGTGAGTTTATTCAGCTGGCTGTAGATACTCCGGAACTGAAGAACGTGGTGATCCAGCCGGCCATGTACTCCGGCCGCTACGATAATCCAAGGCTGCAAAAGCGCCTGACGCTTGCTGATACCGTCAAGCTGATTTGTGAACAATTTGGCGCTTTCTCTCCTGATGATTTCATGCCCATTCCCTGCTCTGATCCCAATTGTTTCGGTATGGCCGTGGCTTTCAGAACGGACAATGGACTAATTCCGGTTTCACGCTATTTCCCCCGTTACGAGGATTGGGGTGGCGATGAGGCGCATGAGCTCATCGATGCTTTTACCGATACCATCAATGGTCCGGGGGCCTTTAGCGAGGCCATTCGCTGGGCGACCAAAAATGGCCACATCAATGACGCCATGGATGGACTCAATGACGCCCAGATCAATGAATTGCTGGATGCGCTGATTGATGCTCAGTCAGGTGGAAAAGGCATATGGGATAAGCTGCTAACCATCAGCATCAAGCCATTCATGGATGCGTATACCTATGATCAGGATCGAATTGATCAATGTTGTGTCCACATTTTGGATAAGCGGGGAAACCCGGTTTCCTTCTGCGAATTTAATGCCATAAACCGGCCGCAAATGACAGCCAGTGCTGACAGCCTGGCGCAGATCAAGGTTGTGAACGCATGAAAGCACGGATATTTCTAATCGCAATCTTGATGCTGATACTTGTTCCGGGTGCTTTCTACCCGGCCCCTGCCTGCGCAGACTCGGCCAGTCCAGAGGAGCAGAACGTGTATTCCAACGAAACCTTTGTTCGCCTGGTCAAAAAGTATTTAAGCGATGATGGCGCTACAATCGACTACGCCGCATGGAAAGATTCACCCGAGGACCTGCAAGCCCTTGATCAACAGGTCGCCTTATTGGCCAACGTTAGCCCGGTGAACGACCCCGATCAATTTCCCACGGCGGCAACGAAGCGAAGTTACTGGATTAACACCTACAACACCTTGGTATTACAGGCCGTTCTGGAATACTGGCCATTGGAAAGCGTTCAGGATGTGAAAATATCCGTGAGCTCCAGGCTGGTTCCCGGTAAAGGGTTTTTTTATGACCGCAAGGTCATCGTGGGAGGAAAGAAGACCAATCTTTACAAACTTGAGAAGGAAGTGCTAAAGACGCAGAAAGACCCGCGACTGCATTTCGCCTTCAATTGTGCCAGTACGTCATGCCCGGTGTTACGGCCCTGGGAGTGGACTGATGAACAATTAGATCAAGCGGGCCGCGAGTTCATCAACAATCAACATAATGTATTGGTTGAGACCGATAGCGTGATGCTATCGAGCATTTTCAAATGGTACAAAAAGGATTTTCCCGCCGATATTCTTGTCTATTTGCAGCAATATGCAGAGCCTTCACTCAAGCAGGAACTGAAAACAGCGGTTGATGGCAAATACAAAATTCGCTTCGAAACTTACGATTGGTCACTGAATGCAAGCAGTCTTCCTCCTTCAGACGGTGAGCTCAGTGCAAATGAATAGCGTGGATATGAACCAGGCAGTTTCGTGCTGTTCTGCCTTTTATGAACAGGACTGGGTACGTCACCTCGCAGGGGATATCTTCCATCCAGGTGGCCCCGAGCTCACACTTAAAACCATTGCTGCAATGGACTTGCAAGCGGGAGCGCGTATCGCAGACCTGGGTTGCGGGACCGGGACTTCTGCCTTGATGCTGGCTGAAAATCCAGGGCTGAATGTCAGCGCCATCGACATCAGCGCGGACAATATCAAACGCGCCAAGGATCGCCAGTTAACTGATGGTCATGGGCTTGCAACGGTTCAGTTTCAACGGGGAGATGTCCATGAGCTACCTTTTGAGAACAGTGCGTTTGATGGTGTTCTTGCCGAGTGTACTTTCAGTCTTTTCCACCGCCAGCAGGCTGTCCTGGCAGAGGTAAAACGGGTATTGAAACCTGCGGGCCAGTTTGGCATTACCGACATGGCGGTGGGTGGGCCGCTACCGGATGACATTGCTTCAATAGTCGCGCCCTGGACCTGCCTGGCGGACGCCGTTGACCAGCAAACATATTCAGACATGTTTACAAATACAGGTTTCGAGATCAGGGAGTTTTCAGATGAAAGCCCCGCCCTGCAAGACCTGATCAGTTTATTGAAACGCAAGCTGCTGCTACTGGGTGTTGGCACCGTTGTGGCAGGCGTTAAGCTGCCACAGTTGGATATCTCCGAAATCAAATTCTGGCTGGACAGAGTGACGTCGGAGGTTGAAAAGGGAACCATTCGCTATTTGCGATTTAATTTGCAAAAGACTTAGACCGGAGTGTTGTGGTACGGGCGAGGCCGATGGTTATTAAGTTTATTCCTCAAACGAAGCATTTTGCTTAACGTTCGAATCCAGACTGGAGTAGTCCTCCGGAATGGGCCTGGATGAATCAGACCTTTTCATTTGAACACCTAACAAATAGTTACTGAAGAAAAAAGCAGGGCCACCCCGGGGAGGGACGGGGTGGCCCTGCTATTTCGAGGCCCGTTTATACCTCGACCAGTTCCTGGCCGGACAAAATGATGGCCAGATGCCAGGAAACTTAAATTTATACTATAACGGGGTTGCTTCAATCCGCATCGACACCTGTCTCGGCGTCGGCGACCGGCGCGACAGGGATCTAATCCTGCCCCGCGCCGGTGCCGCCTTTCATTTCGGTCAAGTTTTGGACTTTCAGGCCGTCCAAACTAGTACAGCCTTGGTCCTTGACCTTCTTACCGGTGGCGAATTCTTTGGGTGCTTCATTAATTGAACCTACCCTGGTATCCCGACCGTTCGCACGGACGAAGATGTAATTAATATCCTGGAAGCTGTCGGTGGCAAATTATCGTGAATAATGACACTCACTTTACCGATGATCTCTTTCGCAATATCCATTCCATGAATCTTTGCAAAACCAGCCAGGCTTAACAAAATATAGGCAAATGGAACATGTGCGTTACCCTTCGAAAAAATCGACATACGGGTATTTATGTGAGCCCCTTAAATGGTGTTGCCCCTTACGCTCCGACCCTGCTTCCCTTGCTTGTGCATCATACCGTCGGTATGAAAACTCAAAAAAGGCCGGTGCTTCCCTTTGGTTACTATTAGATATCTCACTGGCATAGTTGTCAATTACATAAAATAACAGTAAATCAGTATTTCTGGGTTATTAGAACAAGAGTGGCCGGAATGGCCGATAGGGAAAAGTGCCTCCAGACCATAACTCGCTCATCTGCTACTATCACCTGCCGAAACCGATTTGACCGTATGACATGAAGAAAGCTATCCCTGTCCTTTCGCTGACAATCCTCACGGGTCTTTCAGCCTGCACGCAGACAACACTTACCAGGGAGCCACAACTGGGAATAGCCTGGGTTGAATCGTCAGCAGAATATGATGCGCTGACACTGCAGGCCTATCAAAACGCCATCCGTCTTCTTGATGAACTGATTGCAGATAGGAGTGCAACTGCACTACCTGGACAGGAGGATATGGCCGATCTTCCTACTGCCGTTATTCTTGATGTGGATGAAACATCACTCAGTAACGTCGAATTTCAAGTATATATTGATGGTAATTTCAGTCATGAAGCTTTTGATAAGTGGCAGCACAACAATCCATCACGCCGGATCGAAGGTGCACCTGAATTTGTACAGGCCGCGAGAGACAAGGGTGTAACGGTATTTTTCATTACCAATCGTCCCTGCCATGAAAGGGACTTTGCACCGGGCCCCTGTCCACAGGAAGCCATTACCCTGCAGGATTTGGCCGAGGCCGGTATTGAAACTGATACCGAGCACCTTTTGCTGGTAGGAGAGAAGCCTGAATGGAACAGGGAGAAACGTTTTCGTCAGGAACTCGTGGCCCGTGACTACCGTGTCATCATGTTAGTCGGTGATGATCTGGGTGATTTTTTACCCTGCATACGCGCCAAACCGGTTGCACCCTGTAGCGCAGCAACTGCAGAAGACCGTAGACGCATGACCTTGGAATACAGCGAATACTGGGGTGTAAGCTGGCATATCCTGCCCAACCCCATGCATGGTTCCTGGAGCAGTTTTATTACAGCTAATGATGGATAACGAAGAGGTCATTGTGTCGTCAAAAATGAAGCGTATTTTTAATAAAATAGTAGGCATTTTCATTGTACTTTCCGTTGCTGGAATATCGGTGCTCGCATTAGTGCTAAGTCATAACTCGCCTTGCCCTCCTGCAGCTTCACCCGCAGATAATACTGATGCTATGAAAGCTATTGTTTATCGCTGCTATGGTTCGCCCGATATTCTGGAACTGGCTGACATCGCAAAGCCAACTCCAGCGGATGATGAAGTCCTGGTGAAAGTTAAAGCGGCTGCTGTTAATCCGCTGGATTGGCATTACATGAGGGGCTCGCCTTACATTATGCGCCTTGGAACCGGTTTGGGGAAGCCGGATGAAACACGATTAGGAGTGGACTTTGCCGGTACTATTGAGGCTGTTGGGAAAGACGTTAAGCAGTTCAAACCGGGAGATAATGTGTTTGGCCGCAAGACCGGTGCCTTCGCCGAGTATGTAACCATTGCTGAAGACCGGGCACTGGCTCTAAAACCTTCCAACATGAGTTTCGAGCAGGTGGCTAGCGTCCCTATTGCTGCTGTCACCGCTTTACAGGCGCTTCGCAATAAAGGCCAGCTTCAGCCGGGGCAGAAAGTACTGATCAATGGCGCATCAGGTGGCGTTGGTACGTTTGCTGTGCAAATTGCCAAGGCAATAGGCGCTGAGGTAACCGGCGTGTGCAGTGAACGAAATGCCGAGATGGTACGCTCAATCGGAGCAGACTATGTAATTGATTATAAGCAGGAAAACTATACCGAAAATGGAAAACAATATGACCTGATCATCGATATGATTGGCAACCACTCACTTTCAGACAACAGGCAGGTTCTGACACCCGAGGGAAGGTTCGTCATCATTGGTGGCGGCAAAGGGAACTGGATTGGCCCATTAATGGGTCCAATCAAGGCCTCTGTGTACTCCCCATTTGTAGAGCAGGACTTTATCCTGCTCATGGCGCAGATGCGTCAGGATGATCTGAACACCCTGGCTGCTCTTATGGAAGCTGGTGAAGTCACCCCGGTCATTGACCGTCGCTATACATTGAGTGAGGTACCAGCAGCGATTCGTTATTCAGAAGAAGGTCATGCGCGGGGCAAGATAGTCATCAACCTGGAGTAGCTCCTGACCGCTGGTAAATCATCCGCTCGGTAGCTCACCACCCCACTTAAACTTGAGATGGTGAGTTTTTGCACGTCAGAGTCTACAATAGGTCACTAACGGTTAGTGGTTTTTGTCCGACACCGGAAATTTCGATACCACTATCATGATTTCCGGGACAGGTATTATCAAGTGAGCGAAGAAACTGATTTAAAACTGCTGGTAAGAGCGCTTGACTTTGCAGCAAACAAACATCGAAATCAGCGCCGCAAGAACGCCGATGCCTTCCCCTATATCAATCACCCCATTTCCCTGGTCAATATCCTTTGCAACGAAGGTCATATCACAGATATACATGTGATATGCAGTGCTCTTTTGCATGATACCGTCGAAGATACGGAGGCAACTTCAGAAGAGCTTATAGCTGAATTTGGCCATGAAATCAGCAGCATAGTGATGGAGGTGACCGATGACAAAACCATTACAGTCAAGCAAAAACGC
>JAOUCZ010000370.1 GCA_029859505.1 Lysobacterales bacterium
CGCATCACCAAGCGAGTAGCCGGCAAGTACCTGGGCGATCTGCATGACCTGTTCTTGATAAAGGATGACGCCATAAGTGGGTTTCAGAATGACTTCGAGATCATCATGTGGATAACTGACAATCGAGCGACCGTGCTTACGTTCCACATAGTCACCCACCATGCCCGACTCAAGCGGGCCGGGGCGGTACAACGCTACCAGTGCGATGATCTCATTGAAGCTGTCCGGTTGCAGATTACCAATCAAATCTTTGATACCGCCTGATTCAAGCTGAAACACCGCGGTGGTTTTGCAGTCCTGCAATAACTTGAAAGTCAGCGGGTCATCCAGCGGCAATTCTTCAAGGATCACGGGTTCCTGACCTTGTTCCAGGCGCTGTTCATTGATGGCCTTCAAGGCCCAGTCAATAACGGTTAGTGTTTTCAGGCCAAGGAAATCGAACTTGACCAAACCGATTGTTTCGACATCATCCTTGTCAAACTGGGAGACCACACCACCACCGCCGGATTCCGAGAACAATGGTGTGAAATCGGTCAGCGCGGTTGGAGCAATGACCACACCACCTGCATGTTTGCCGGCATTTCGGGTCAAACCCTCGAGTGACATGGCGAGATCCAGTAAAGCCCGTGTCTCCTCCTCATCTTCATAACGTTTTCTGAGGTCGGGCTCCTGATCCATCGCTTCCTTCAGTGAGATACCTACATCCATGGGTATCAGCTTGGCGATGCCGTCTACAAAATTGTAACCATCACCGAGTACCCGTCCGCAATCACGTACGGCAGCCTTGGCCGCCATGGTTCCGTAGGTGATGATCTGGCTGACCTGGTCCCGGCCATAGGTTTCGGCGACATAATCAATCACCAGGTCGCGTTTCTCCATACAGAAATCAACATCGAAATCGGGCATGGAAATTCGTTCAGGGTTGAGGAAGCGCTCGAACAGCAGGTCGTATTGAAGCGGGTCAATATCGGTGATGTCCAGCGAGTATGCTACCAGTGAGCCGGCACCCGAACCACGACCCGGCCCGACCGGGATATCGTTATTTTTTGCCCAGCGAATAAAATCTGCAACAATCAGGAAGTATCCCGGAAAGCCCATACCATTGATAACCTTGAGCTCAAGCTCCAGGCGGTCACGGTAATCGTCATCGGTAAATGATTGTGCGGGGCCATGTTTATTCAGTCGCTTTGTGAGCCCCTCCAGGGACGCTTTTTTCAGGAACTCTTCTACACTCTCACCATCAGGTGTTGGAAAGTCCGGTAGAAAATACTTACCAAATTGCAGTTGTATGTTGCATCGTTTTGCCAGTTCAGACGCGTTCTCTAATGCCTCAGGAAGATCCGAAAACAGCGTGGCCATTTCTTCAGGACCCTTGAGGTACTGTTCTTCTGAGTAACGGACTTCCCGGCGTTTGTCCGAGAGCAGGCGACCATCATGGATACAGACACGGGCCTCATGCGCTGAAAAATCGTCTTTATCCAGAAACCTGACGTCGTTACTGGCAACCACTGGTAATCCCAGTTCCGATGCGAGTTTTAGGGCATGACGCTCATAGCGCTTCTCCTGCTCGCGTCCTGTGCGTTGGATTTCAAGATAAAACCGGTCGGGAAAATCTTTCATCCAGCCCCTTGCGATCTGTTGTGCCCTGTTAGGGTGCTGGTTGACCAGTGCCTGACCAATATCACCATCACGTCCGCTGGACAACGCGATAAGTCCGGATGAATGCCCGGCAATCCACTCGCGTTTCAGATGAGGTATGCCGTGATGCTGGCCTTCCTGATAGCCCTTGCTTAGTAAACGGCACAGATTTAGATAGCCTTCATTATTCTGGCACAGTAGTACCAGCCGGCTGGCATGGTCGGGGTCTTCCGGATCACTGACCAGCACGTCAGCACCGGCAATCGGCTTGATGCCGGCGGCCATGGCGGCACGGTAAAACTTTACCAGGCAAAACATGTTGAACTGATCTGTAACGGCCACAGCTGGCATTCCCAGTTGTTTCACGCGCTCGACAAGCTGCTTTATTCGCAGGGTACTGTCCAACAGTGAAAACTCGGTGTGCAGGTGCAGGTGAACGAAGGGTTGGGGCATAGACTTGTTTGTTTACGGTAGTTGGAATTCTTCAGGTCATTATGACCATGTGAGGGTCTCTCCGAAAGATTTTTTTTGAGTTGGTGACCGCACCAATCAAATCGAAGAACGATCTCCTTGTGGGCAGGAAACCGATTACAGGGATTCAGGTGCCGGAATAAAAGTGCTTCTACTTTTCCAAGTCTCTCCATAGTGGGGAAAATCCCGCCAGATTCTATGATCAATGACAGCTAAATAGTTGAGAACAGTGGTCTGTCTATGGTATCTTGCGCGCCCCTGATGAGTGCTTGTCGGGCTTTGTTAATTAGGGGGCGCGTAGCTCAGCGGTAGAGCACTGCCTTGACATGGCAGGAGTCACTGGTTCGATCCCAGTCGTGCCCACCATTCTTTTCTTATACTTTTTGCCCCATTTTCAAGTCAAAAGAGTAGGATACGCAGGCATTCGCGCGTACAATAGCGGGATGAATTTGCAGGAACGAACTACCTCTTGAGGTAAAGGAAACAAGCAGAGTGCACCTCAGGGACGCTTTGCGTCCTTTTTTCGTTTTGAGTCCGATGATGTTTGAGAGATTGATATGCCTTTAATTACACTTCCAGACGGTAGCCAGAGACAATTTGAGCAAGCTGTTACGGTATTGGATGTCGCGTCTGATAT
>JAOUCZ010000369.1 GCA_029859505.1 Lysobacterales bacterium
AAGCGGGGATCGGGTTCAGAATAGTCATTCTGGCTTTGCGACCCCATCCAGTTAATATTTGGGTTTTAACTAGTGACCAAACATGGAAGTAAGAATTCATGAAAAGATACAGACCAATACTTATCATCTTGCCCGCCCTGGCGTTCACACCCGTGGCATCGGCCCAGATTTTTAAATGCGATGGTCCTGAAGGTCCTATTTATACCGATCAGAAGTGCGGGCCGGATGCAACAAATGTTGAGATTTCCGATACGTCCGGAGTGAGCGGCGTTTCTGACGAAACCAAGGCGGAGTTGGCCCAAAAGAAAGCAGACCGCGAAAAGTCACGCAATTCCGGCAACAACGCTGCTGTCAATAACAACCAGTACAATACGCTAAGCACGGAACCCGCCGGGCGCTGGACACGCAGGCCATATGAGCGACCTGGACGTAAAGCATCCTCTGTTCCCTCGGCAAGTCAACAACCAGCGAAGGGTGCAACCGTCAAGCGTCGGAGATAGTGGTTCTACCCGGTGACCAGTGTAGATATTCTTACTGCGGATCCCACGAAAAAGCCGGGTAAACCGGGTAGCTCAGTTTGATATCGGTCTCACCTGCAGTCACCCGTTGACGGGCTTCGGATTTTAAGGCTTCAATATCGGCGGGAATCTTGTACCTGAAATCGCGAACCTCGTTCCAGGTCTCTTCTGAAAACGCTTCCTCGTCACCCGCTTTGTACGCCCTCAACATCGGGGCCAGTACCGCGTAAGCCTCGTAAAGGCGTTCTGCCTGCAGTTGTTCGAAAGCCTCTATCTCCATCAGTAACCGCTGCAGTTGTGAATCAACCACTTGCTCGTTTTGAATAGAGCTCAGGTCAGTGTTTGCAAACTCCCGAAAGTATTCGAGTGAATCTTCCATGCTGATACTGGCAGCGTTGGCCCATTGATGCCGGTTCGACGCATTGATCACCTGGCCGCTGAAGGGATCGAGAATCAAAACGGTTGGTGTGGCGTAGTAAACCGGAGAGCCGAGACTTGAGATGACATCCTTGCCGTTTTCGAGAAAGCCGACATCGACGAACAGGATTTCATAATGTTCATTGATGATAGTGCTAAGTGGTTCTTCATAAATCCGGGAAGCCAATGCACGGGAATCATGACACCAGTTAGCACCCATCATCACCAGTAACAGACGGTTACTTTCCCGCGCAGCATCCAGCGCTGCGGTGAGGTCAGCCATGGCATCGCCGGCAGGAAGGTATAGTTCTCCGGGTTTTGCAGCAGACCTAGCCGAATTACCAGCCGAATTATCGGCCGAGGCATTCTCCGATGCGTGAACTATGCCGGCAGCAGATAAGCCTGCGCTGAGCAAGGTGGTAAGCAAAAAGCAATTAATGGATCTTGTAATATTCATCGCTGCAAATTTCCAGGTGGTTTGGTTTGGTATTGGTAGAGTCTGGCCTATTGGCCCAACCAGACATCCATCTCCGTTTTGTGCCGCTCAACCTTGGCCATACAAAGATCGATACTTTCCAGTGACTGCGCCAGGCTCCTGGGACCACCGGTTAGCGAGTCGATACGTTCAGCAAAAAAAGTCTGAACTTCAGCCTGTTTTTCGCCATTGCAAAACGCGGTGCCGACGGAAGTCATATATCCCCAAAAATCCTCGGGGATACGTTGAAGAATCCGGTCAAAATTCTGTTGGAACCATAACCAGGTGGCGTCACGGGTTTCCGGCATAAATATCTGTGAGAAGAGGATGCTGTATATCTCGTTATTACGAAGTTCTGGTGAAAAAACCAGTTCGCGAACCTCAGCTGCTTTTATAGGGTCCTTGACGCTTCCAATTGCATCAAGTGTACGTTTTCGGACCACAGTATCGGTTGAATTAACCAAAACTTGATACAGGTGATCAACGAAGTCACTTCCGAGTTCATCCACTGCAACGACAAGGGCTGTGCCCACTATGACCGGGTTGGCGGCTTCGGGGTGAACCTTGCTGTCTGTCTCATAGCCACTATAAGCCCGGGCCATGTTGACCAGTTCTGCACGTAACTCTGGTTGTTTCGCTGTTTTTGCCAAAAAGTCAACCAGTGCGGTTTGTAGCTGAGCCTGGTCACGATCATTGATTAACTCCAGGCCGGTTTCATTCAGTTTGCCAGAGTAATAGTCGGCAAAACGCGCTTCAAGATCTTGTTTCTGACCCTCGCTGGCCATCTTTTCGTACATGAAATCCATATGTTCGATGGGTGCGGTTGCTACCTGCCAGTCCGGACTCTCGATCAGTTGAGGGGCCATCGACATCAAGGTCGCAATATCCAGATCACCAGAATTGAACGCTCCTGACAAACTGCCGAGTATGGCCATCATTTCATTTGTGTTTTGCTTGTCACTATTGGCCAGCAGGGCGCTCCAGTCCTGTTGGTTCATGCTGAAGCGATAATAACCGGCACTGTTTGCATTCGGCATGATCCAGTCAGGGCAGGCCTGTACTAATTCAAAGGATTGCTCTTTCGCAGTTAGAAGGAGGCAGGTCGTGGTATCCCCGTTTGCATCACCGATACGCAAACAGACCGGAATATCCCATTGTTGGTTGCGATCACCTGTGGAGCCGAGTGGGAAATAGCGGAATTGTGCCAAATGAATGCTGACGTTCTCCCCGTCGCACTGACGGGTAATTTCAACCAGCGGCAGTCCGGGTTGCTCAAGAAAGGAATTGAAGGCTGCAATCACCACATCGCCGGGCTTGTCGCTCGAGGTGGCACCCA
>JAOUCZ010000371.1 GCA_029859505.1 Lysobacterales bacterium
ACATGTCGATACAGGCAGGGTACGATACTGGTAAGGTCAACTATTCAGGAACTAAGTATTAATTGCAGTCCGCAGGAAAAATCTATGAATCCAATAAAAAAACAACTAGCAGGTCTGTTGATCGTTTTCTTAATACTTGCCGGATCAACCGGACTACAAGCGAGCAACATGTCACAAACCCAGCAGGACATTGAACAATTACTCGGTACCGATAGCCTTACCATCCGTGGTGTGGATATTCTGACGGAGGGTCTTATTCTTGATACCTATGAAGACCATGCATTCGCACCTTTCTGGACTGACACAGACAAAATCAAGGAATTGATGCTACTCATTAACAATGCTGCAGATCATGGGCTGAAGCCATCGGATTACAACATTGACGTTCTCAATCAAGTGCTCAAGCTGCGTCAGGAACAACCTTCCGCCGAGATAGAAGCGGAAGCCGATATCCTCTTGACAGAGAGCCTGTTTCGTTATGGTTACCATCGGCGTTTTGGCAAAGTAAAGGCCAATGCGATGGATCCGAACATCAATTTCAGAAGACAGCTGTTCCATCAGCAGGCTCCTTCCAAAACACTTGAGCTGGCTCTTGAGTCATCATCCTTGACCGAATTTATCGAGAAGGCTGCTCCCACAGGACCGGTCTACAGGCAACTACAGACCAAAATGAAGTTCTACCGCGACGTCGCAGCCAAAGGTGGATGGCCCTCCATACCGGATGGCCCAACGCTTCACCCCGGTGACAAAGGCCCGCGTGTAGCGCTTGTCAGAGAAAGGCTCGCGGCAACCGGTCATATTGAAAACAACCCTGGTGCAGGCACTTCAACTTACGACGCGGCTCTCAAGGCGGCTATAAAGGCATTTCAAGTACGTCATCAGCTTGGCGCAGACGGCATCGCCGGCAAGCAGACTTTCGCTGCGATGAATGTACCCGTTGAACATCGCATCGACCAGATCCGACTCTCCCTGGAACGTTTGCGCTGGGTTAAGGAGGAAGCCGTTGACACCATGGTGGTCGTCAACATCGCCGGTTTCAGGGCCTTCTTTTTCAAAAATGGTGCAATCGATTGGGAAACACGTGTGATGGTTGGCAAGAACTATCGAAAAACACCTATATTCAGGGGCGATATTGCCTACCTGGAATTCAATCCAACCTGGACTATCCCACCCGGCATTTTGAGAAACGACACATTACCTGCTATCAGGAAAGACCCGAACTACCTGGCATCGAAAAACATCCAGGTGATCGACAAGAACGGTAAAATCATTGATCCATCAAGCGTGGATTGGTCAAAGCATCAAAGAAGTGCTCCCTATACATTCCGCCAGACTCCGGGTCCTCATAATTCGCTCGGCATGGTCAAATTCATTTTCCCAAATAGTCATTTTGTATTTTTGCATGACACACCTCATCGTGAGCTTTTTTCACAAACTGAAAGAAACTTTTCATCCGGCTGCATCCGCGTTCAAGACCCGTTTGATCTCGCTGAACTTATATTGAATGACCCGGTGAAATACAACCGCTCCGAATTGGATGCGATCGTTGCTTCACGTAAAACCCAAAGGGTTCACCTGAAACCCAAGGTACCGGTTATTATTCTTTACATCACCGCCAGTATCGGAACTGACGGTGAGGTACGCTTTTACAAGGATATTTACAATCGCGACCAGAAAGTTCTCGATGCGCTTAACGGACCTGTGCTTATTCAACTACCCGAAGAGTAGTCGGGTACACTTCATTCGGTTGGCCGGGCTGAGCCTGGTATAGCGCCAACCCTAAAAAGGAACCTGTCTCCTGGATGATAAGCAAAGGGCTCAGATTGACCAGGCCGGGCACCCGGCACTTGACGGTTATTGCAGCACTTCTGGCGATGATCGGGCCTTTCAGTATAGATGCCTACCTGCCCTCGTTTCCGGAGATAGAAGCAGAGTTCGGCATCAGCCGTGCCCTGCTCTCACAGAGCCTCGGGATCTACCTGATGGCTTTTGCTGTCTCGACACTATTCTGGGGCCCGTTGGCAGATCGTATTGGCCGCCGCCACGTGATCCTGATCAGCATGGCCATGTACACCCTTGGCTCGGTCGGGTGTGCGCTATCAGGCAGCGCCGATACGTTCATGCTGATGCGTATTGTTCAGGGTCTGGCTGCCAGCGGAGGCTTTATCGCGGGACGAGCGATGATACGTGATGCCCACGATGCCGAGGCGGCACACCGTGCCATGTCGCAAGTGATGATGCTCTTTGCGCTTGCACCGGCACTGGCGCCCGTACTGGGCGGCTGGCTTCATGATCATTTTGGCTGGCGCAGTGTCTTCTGGTTTCTAAGCATCTTTGGAAGTCTGCTGGTGCTGATGGGTTTCTTCATCAGCGAAACACTGCAAGATGAAAATCGTCGGTCGATACATCCTGCGAACGTCATGCGGGTGTATATCGGCGCATTACTACACAAACGGTTTCCCGCCCTGATTATTTGCCTGTCCTTGTCGTTTGGTGGCCTATTCCTCTATATCGCTGGTGCCCCGACGGTGATATATAATTTTCTTGGCCTTGGTAGCGATGACTTTGGATGGCTTTTTATTCCTATCGTTACCGGGCTAATTCTCGGGGCTGCGATATCAAGCCGGCTGGCACATCGTTGGCCCGCACAGAAAACCATTTCGGTTGGACTGCTGGTGATGATGATCGCCACAGTCCTCAATCTCGTTTCGGTGCACCTGAGCACTGCAGGTATTA
>JAOUCZ010000372.1 GCA_029859505.1 Lysobacterales bacterium
CTCGAATGGCTTTCTTGGCACTGTCTTTTCTCTTTGTCATCATCGTTCCTCTTCAGAGTTACGATGAGCCAAAACACTCTCTTATTCAAACCCCTTGTTTTGTCCAACTGTCGTTGACGGCGAACAATAACACACGTGAAGCCGGCCGAGAAACTGCATCAATCGCGAGAGGCTCGTGTGATCGGCAGTCTCCGCGCTTGGAAGCAAGACAGTGCTGACAATATCTGTCGGTTTACTCTGTCCCTTGACTCTGACCCCAAGGTTTTGTGACCCCAAGGTTTTCTTGCAAGGTTTTGACCCCAAGTTTTCCTGCTCTTATCCGTAACCGTAGAACTCAGTACAGCACACGAAGCCCCAAAACAAAGTTGCGACCAATCTGCGGGGCCTGGTCTTTCAAAAATGAGGTGCTGTTTCGAATATCCTCGTTAAGCAGATTATGGCCTTTCAGATAAGCCTCCCAATTAGCCCGGCTATCACCGGGAAACAGAAAGGAAAGTTCGGCATTGAGCAAGTTATAGCCGGGTGTAGGCGTTTCATAGTCTGCAATTCGGGTGTGACTGGACGCGTTAATCCAGGTGAGGTTTCCTGCCCACTGGTCTACGTCCCAGTCCACACCCAGCCCGAAGCGTACCGGGGGAATTCTGGGGACGTTTGAATTATCCTTGAATTCCGCTCTGACCAGATCAGCAAATCCAAAAACCTGCCAGTGACCACTGTTCAAGTGTCCCAGGTCATAGCGCAGTTCAAGCTCTCCACCGTAGAAGCTCGCATCCTGTTGTGACCACTGCCTGAGCGGTAGGCCATCCTCTTCGATACCGGTGTCTAATTGGTAGATGTAATCACTGAAAGAGTCATAGTACAGCGTGATCGAACCGGTTAACTGACCCTCATGCACTCGAAATCCAATTTCACTGTGAAAATTGCTTTCTTTATTCAGTAATGCGTCACCAACTTCGTAAGTCTGGGTGGCGATATGTGGCCCATTGGCAAATAGCTCCTGGTCCGTTGGTGCCCTTTCCGCATAGGAAAGGTTAAATGCCAGGTGTTTGCTGTCGTCCAGATGATAAACAACACCTAACGCAGCGCTAAGCGGCGAGAAAGTTCGTTTGCGTTCCACGCCTGAACCAATACCCGGTTGTGTCAGGGCTTCGACGTCTACCCGGTCATAACGCACACCAAGATCGGCCTGCCAGTTTTCAAACTCCGCGTTTTCGACCCAAAAAAGTGCCTTGGTGCGAGTTTCGGAGGGCGGTACAAATGCTTCATCTCCTATGGCTTCGAAATCGCGATCGCTGTATTGCACCCCAAAAGCACCATTCCAGTTAGACCAGGGCTCGTGACGTAGCTCCAGGCGAAGGTCGGTCGAGTCATTATTAAACACAGTTCCGACTTCTGCCCCTTCAAATTCAGTATGAGTGTAGCGGGTGTCAGCAAGTCGGAATTTCAACCGTTCAAATCCACGAAACGGATCTGTGCCAACAATCTCACCTTCCAGACGTCGCGACTCAAGACCAATGGTTACATTTTCTTCTTCATCTTCTCCTTCATGTTCTCCTTCATGTTCTCCTTCATGTTCTTCATCTTCATGCTCCTCATGCTCGTGAGCATGAGCACCCGGGATACCATAATCTGAATCGTAAATTGTGTATGCAGCACCAACCCGCCAGCGCCCACCTATCCAACTTGCTCCGAAGGTTCCGCCGTCATTGTCCAGGAAGCTATTCTCAAGAACCCCGGACATTTCATCGTCGTGATCATCCTCGTGTTCCCCCTCGTGGTCACCATCTTCATCCTCATGATCTTCCGGATACAGTTCGGCTGCGCCTGGAATCTCATAATCATCTGAACGGCGATAAAAGCCATTGGCATGAAACGCAAATGAGCCCATTCCAAAGTCAAGCCGGGCTGCCGCCAGGCGCTGATCTGCCGCGCTGTCGCCTTGCACCATCGCCCGGGCTGCAAACCCTTCTTCGGGCAATTCGAATGGTATGGTGTGAGTGACGATGTTAACGACACCACCTATTGATCCTGACCCATACAGTAGTGTCGAAGGCCCTTTGAGAACTTCAATTTGATCAGCTAAAAACGGCTCAACTGCGACAGCATGGTCCTGGCTGACGGCAGATGCATCTGCTGCACCCATATTATTACTCAACACCCCTACCCGGGCTCCCTCCATACCACGAATGACCGGACGGCCGACATTTTGTCCAAAACTGGCATTGGAAAGCCCAGGAATCCGGCTCAGTGTATCGCCGATATTGTTGGATAATTCACGATCCAGGACGGCACCATCAAGAACTGTCGCGGATTGCGACATTTCTATTACGTTTCGACTCAGTGGGGTTGCCGTAACCCTTACCTCTTCCAGCACATCATGTTCGTGATCGGTGCCGTGAACTGAATGGTGACGGTGTTCCTGTTCGGATGAATCGGCGTGCAGGCCTGATGAAGCTAACGCAAGCGCGGCCAACAGGCATTGCCCAGGCCAGAAATTTACAAATAATCGCATTGTTTTTAATACTCTGAAAAACGGTGGATGAGCACCTTATTGGTGCTGAATTGGAAACGAAAAGTCTAGCTACCGTTGTTCAAAGGGGGGGCGCGGGCGGTATATGTTGCAGCTTCGGCCTTGAGCTGCGTTGCGATGTACTTATGGACATGGAAATTCAGACTGACATGAGCCACCGATGGTTCATGGCTTGCCACAATTGCCGAGTCA
>JAOUCZ010000373.1 GCA_029859505.1 Lysobacterales bacterium
TCATCGTACAGCAGCAACAACTCGAGCCTGAACCCGGTGATAGCGGGGTTTATGATCTCGAGTACCAGCTGCAAAGGGAGCCTTTCGAGCGCAGCCTGGACGACGTCATCGAGTTATCACGACATATGACCGGCTACCAGCCTGAGGTAGCGCTTGCGATCCTTCGTTCACTTGAGTCTATACCTTCCGGCGAGCTGGTTGTCATGATTGACAGTCAAATTTACGACCCTGAATTCACAGAATGGCTCGAACTGGCATTACAGAGCCGTAGCCTGTTGATCAATCAGGACTCGTTACCCGCCGCAGCCCAGAACTGGGCTGACTACCATTGGGGGCATGCGATCACGCAGAATGATTTTTCCGAGTTGATATATACATATCGAAACCTGTTTCCAGTGCCTGCCCAGGTAGCAGTACTTCTACCCACCGAAGGCGGTCTTTCTTCTGCCGCCAAGGCAATTCGTGATGGCATCCTGAGTGCCTACCTGGACCGGCCGGGCAACTCCGTTCTCAGGTTTTATTCGAGTGGAACCGACAGCGAATCAGTCATGGGCGCCTACCTGCAAGCCAGGGAGGATGGCGCCACACAGATTGTCGGCCCATTACGTAGCTCATCCGCTGGCACCCTGGCCAGCCTGGATAGCCCCGGCGTGCCAATATTGCTGCTTAATGAGCCAACAGAATCCGATCCGCTTGACCCTGGGCGGAGCACAACCGTGAATAGTCTTACTTTGTCACAGGCAGAGGAAGCGACGGCTATTGCTGAAAGCGTGCTTTTACATGGTCAGAAAAGAGCGCTCCTGGTCATCCAGGATAGCGCATGGGGCAGGCGTATAGAGACTGCTTTTGCCACCCGGTTTGAGCAGGGTGAAGGCAGAATATCGGACATCACACGTTTTGATTCAAGCCTTGAAGAACACAATGACATGCTGACGCGGTTACTACAAATAGATGAAAGCAAACAGCGCAAGACTGATTTGCAAGCGCGCCTGGGCGTCTCCCTGAATTTTGAACCTACCCGCCGTGCAGACTTTGATTTTATTTTTATGGCTGCGAACCCAAAAGATGGCCGCGAACTCAAACCTCTATTGCGCTTTCACGATGCCGGTGATGTGCCGGTCTATGCCATGGGACGTATTTTCAGCGGCAGAACGCAACAGGCTTCCAATCAGGACCTGAATGGTATCGTATTCCCGGTGACTACCTTGCAATTGCAGGTATCAGGGAAAGATATCCCGAGCCTGGAAAGCATTCGTGGAGGGGCATATGGGAATCTATACGCTCTTGGAAAGGATGCCTGGCAACTGCTGCCATGGTTACCCCTGATGCAAAAAGACCCCGATCTGTGGTTTTCCGGCAATATCGGCGCATTGAGGATGCAGGCGGACGGTCACCTGGAAAGGCAACCTTCATGGGCACAATTTTCCGGTGGAAGGCCAATTCCTTACGAATGGCCAAGCATTCATTAAACCCATCACAATTAAAAGGCCGAAGTTCCGGTGCTCACTGGGAAAAAACAGCGGAAGTGTTCTTGCGCGACCAGGGCCTAAAGCTACTTAACCGCAATTTCTCAAGTCGTTTTGGTGAGATTGACCTGATCATGGAGGATGATGAGACCATTGTTTTCATCGAGGTTAAGTTTCGCAAAAGCGACCATCATGGCAGCGGCGCAGACGCAGTAACCTTTCACAAGCAAAACAGAATTTCACGTACGGCGGCCTGGTATCTTGCCAGAAACCCTCACAGGGCTGAGCAGTTTTGCAGATTTGATGTTATTTCCATTGACCCGAAAAAAAGAGACCAGGGAATCAACTGGATCAAGAGCGCTTTTTATTCAACCATGGGATAGCCCTCATATATCACCAGTATCCCGGCCATGGCTTGTTCATGCACGACTGGACTTAGGCTTCCCTCAACCAATAGCTAAGGCTATTGGTTTCAGTCCAGCCCCGCGCCCAGCCGCACCTGTCCAGCGCCATAATCTGGATACTGGTGACATATGAGGGCTGATTTCCACTACAAAAAGTTTTGTACAACAGCCAGTATGATGACGGTGAATAAGGCGGCAACCACATCATCAATCATTATTCCAAAACCGCCGCTCACTTTTTTATCGAGTTGACGGATCGGCCACGGTTTGACGATATCGAAAAAGCGAAACAACAAAAATGCTGCCAACAGCCAGTGCCACTGTAATGGCACAAAGGCGGCCGATAGCCAGTAACCAACCATTTCGTCCCAGACAATACCGCCATGATCGTGAACACCCAGTTTACGACTGACATCTCCGCATAACTTGACGCCTAGTAAAAACAGCACAAGCAGCAATACCCAAAAACCCGGATTACCCAGAGCTTTCAATGCAAAGATAAATGGAATCGCCACCAGGGTACCCATGGTGCCGGGTGCGAAGCGGGACAATCCAGAACCAAAGCCAAACGCCAGGAAACCGGAAATTGAACCGAAGACAAGCTTTTTTAAAGCAGGCTGCACGGTGACTGCTTCATGCGGTTCAGGCGAGTTCATGATGTTCGCCGAAAATGCTCAAAACCGATTCCGTGTGGTTGGTAATAGCTACCGTCTTTATGCACACAACGGATGCCTTCATCACTCTCGATTTCGCCAATGACGCTCAATTGGATCTCCAGTTGCTGACGCCAGGTTTCGAGCTCGTCCCTGTATTGGTGAGGCAAGGTAAACAGCAGTTCATAGTCATC
>JAOUCZ010000138.1 GCA_029859505.1 Lysobacterales bacterium
CAACAGGGAAACCAATTGTTCAGGCAATTGATCAACCGAGGTAGCTGAATAACGGTTCTGCGTTCTCAATGTGCGGAAAAACTCTGGTCCAAATAACAATGCTTCCAGGTTGTGCACCGTAGGGTTGCCCAGGTATACCGCCACTGCGTTCCTGCCGTACTGTTTTTGAACACGTTTCAACTCAGAGGCAACCTCATCAAATGCCTGCGACCATGAAATTTTCTGCCAACCTTCCGCCGTTTTCCTGATGGGGCTGTGTAACCTGTCCGGATCGTTGTAGATATCCTGCAATGCGACGCCTTTCGGACATATGTGTCCCTTGCTGGCGGGATCCTGCTTGTCTCCCTTAATCGATTTGATTTGTCCATTCTCAACTTTGATTTCGAGACCGCATATGGCTTCGCACAGATTGCAGGCAATGTGGTGGGTTTGCTGAGAGTTGCCTGTATTCATGAATTCCGGTCCCGGGTGCTCACTGTATGTGCGCCAACAAGCCGTCGATAATGTTTTCACTGCGGGAAAGATAGCTAGCGCCAAAAAGATTGAGATGATTCAGAACGTGATAGAGCTTGTACAAATTTCTGCGCAGCCGGTAACTGTCAGGTAATGGTGAGTGAGCCTGGTAGGCAGCGTAGAATTCCGCATCGAAGCCACCGAATAACTCGGTCATAGCAATATCTGTCTCTCGGTCTCCGTAATAACTGGCGGGGTCGAATATCACCGGCTGACCGGCAGGTGTATAGGCTTTATTACCCGCCCAGAGATCGCCGTGGAGTAAAGATGCAGCAGGTTCGTGATCCTGCATCAATTGATCAAGGCTGGCCAGCAGACGCTCACCCCGGTCAATTAGTCGGGAGCGATAGCCGGCTGCCTTTGCCATGTTGAATTGTGGTTCCAGACGGCAGTCGCGCCAGAATTCTACCCAGTTATCAGAGCGCTGGTTGAGTTGAGGTGTGATTCCGATGTAATTGTTCTGAGACCAGCCAAAACTGTCGTTGGTCACGTTGTGTAGTGCGGCCAGTTGTTCACCCAGAAGTGAGCCCGGGCCCGATGAGGTGAGTTCAAGGTACTCCAGCACCAGCCAGGCGGTGTTGTTGTTCTCTCCCCATCCAACAGCCGCAGGTACCCGGATACAATGGGCTGCTGACATTTCGGCCAGCGCAAGTGCTTCTGCTTCAAATATTCCCCTCGGGGCGTCGTTACGGTATTTCACAAACCACTTATTATTCCCGCTTTCGATCAAAGCGGCCTGGTTAATATCACCGCCGGAAAGGTCCCGGACCCATTGCAGGTCAACGGTTTTTCCCAGGGATGCACCCAGTCCGCTCTCAATGGACTCAAGTAAAGAAGCTTTGCTAATCATATTGGAATTTTACGCCCGTTACGGGATGCCCGCACGTTGGCGGCAAAGAATTTTTCTGTTGTCTTTGGTGACGGTGTGAGGAATACGCATAAAGGCTTACAATGGACAGGGATGGATATGGGCAGTTTTTCGTCATGTCCGGCCACCACACCGCTGGATTCTGCCTGCCGGTAGGATGCTGAAGGTGAGTGGCCACAAAGCTTGCTGGAGGATTGGGTCGTGAGTATTTCGATTACGGACAAGCACCTGTTGAAAACGGGTGCATATATTGATGGTCAATGGGTGGCTTCGGAGCAGGGCACCACGCTGGATGTTACCAACCCGGCAACGGGTGAGGTAATTGCACGGGTAGCAAATTGCGGAACCGTTGAAACACGTCGGGCAATCGAGGCGGCACAGGCCGCACAAGTAAGCTGGCGTAGAACGTCAATAAAGGAAAGGTCTGCGATATTGCGTAAGTGGTTTAACCTGATGATGGAGAACCAGGAAGACCTGGCGCAGATTTTGACCGCCGAACAGGGAAAGCCGCTGGCTGAGGCCCGTGGTGAAATTGCCTACGGCGCCAGTTACATCGAATGGTTTGCAGAAGAGGGAAAGCGAATTTATGGCGATACCATTCCCCATTCCAGCGCTGATAAACGCCTGGTGGTCATCAAGCAGCCTGTTGGTGTCGTCGCATGTATTACACCATGGAACTTTCCCAATGCAATGCTGACCCGGAAGATTGCCCCGGCCCTGGCAGCGGGCTGTACAGTTGTGTGCAAACCGGCCAATGCAACACCGTTGTCGGCCTATGCTTTTGCAGAACTGGCCGAGCGTGCCGGTGTACCGGAGGGAGTTATCAACCTGGTGACAGGAAGAACGGCAGAAATCGGCAAAGAACTCACATCCAACCCGATTGTTCGTAAATTGACATTTACGGGCTCAACACCTGTTGGTAAACAACTGATGGCCGAATGCGCGGCGACCGTCAAGCGTACTTCAATGGAGCTGGGTGGAAATGCGCCTTTTATCGTTTTTGACGACGCTGATCTGGATGCAGCACTCGCCGGGGTCATGGCAAGTAAATATCGAAATTCGGGTCAGACCTGTGTCTGTGCCAACCGTATCCTGATACAGGAAGGTGTTTATGACGTTTTCACCGAAAAACTGGTAGCTGCTGTAAGGGATCTGAAAGTCGGGGATGGCACACATGATGGCGTAAATATAGGGCCATTGATCAACGAAGATGCCGCCAGTGATGTATTGAGCTTTATCGATGATGCCGTCAGCAAAGGTGCATGTGTGAGGGCAGGTGGCCGACGTTCCGGCCTGGGTGGCAGCTTTATTGAACCGACCATTCTTACCGGGGTCAGTGATGATATGAAGGTGTTCAGAGAGGAGATCTTCGGGCCGGTTGCGCCCTTGTTCAAATTCAGCACAGAAGCAGAAGCGATCTCGATGGCAAACGATACGGAATTTGGTTTGGCCTGTTATTTCTATTCGCGAGACATCGGTCGTATCTGGCGTGTTGGTGAAGGTCTCGAGTACGGTATAGTTGGTATAAATGAGGGCATTATTTCAAATGAAATGGCCCCCTTTGGAGGGGTTAAAGAGTCAGGGCAGGGCCGTGAGGGATCAAAATATGGTCTGGATGACTACCTGGAAATTAAATACATGTGTATGGGTGGGATTGATCAATAAGTGCTCCAGCGACTGAAGCCTTCTCTTTGCTTGAGTCCGCTGTTCCCGAAATCACTTCAGAAAATCGGATTAGTAAGGGAATGGATTAGGTTTAATGTTGTCAGAAGAAGCTATCTGGATAAGAATGGCGCTTATTCTTGCAAATCGACAAGGGATACCACAGGTTGCCCGTGTGCACTAAACTGGTGGCTTGAGGTCTGATCATAATAAAAAAATGGAATTTGAAGAATCATTAATAACTACAGATCCGGTTCCCCGGTCGGCTCGCAATTCATTGAGCCTGTTGAGTTTCAATATTCAAACCGGTGTCGATACAAAAGATTTTCATGAGTATGTCACCAAGAGTTGGAAGCACCTGCTGCCGCTTAAAGAAAGAATATCTAACCTGAACCGGATAGCAGACCTGGTGCAAACCTATGACGTGGTCGGCTTGCAGGAGGTGGATTCCGGCAGCCTGCGCACCGGTTTCCTGGATCAGACTGAATATCTCGCACACCGGGCTCGTTTTCCTTACTGGTACCGTCAAGTCAACCGCAGCCTGGGCAAGATTGCCCAGCACAGCAACGGCGTGCTCAGCCGTATACGTCCGCATACCATTGACGAACACAAGTTGCCTGGCCTGAGAGGGCGAGGGGCCATGTTGGTTGAGTTGCCAACCAATCGGGAGCCATTGCTTGTATGTATCATGCATCTGGCCCTGGGTAAGCGGGCGCGCAGGTTGCAGTTGGCGTACATCAGCGAGTTGGTAAAAGAGTATTCCCAACTGGTTGTGATGGGAGATTTTAATTGCGGGACGGACTCGCGGGAATTACACGAATTGGTGGACAGTACACATCTGAAGCTGCCAGTTGAAGATCTAAAGACATTTCCCAGCTGGAAACCCAATCGCAAATTCGACCACATTTTGATTTCAGAATCTTTGAGTTTGCAAAATACCCACGTGCTTGAGCACACGCACTCTGATCATTTACCCATTTGCGTGGAGATCAAGCTTCCGAAAGGAGTCGTTCTCGAGCAGTGATCTGATTCTGCACATGAGGCCATCGACTGGTCCCGGTTCATCAGTTCGTTGACCAAACCGCAGCATCAATCAATGGCCTGAATCGAATATTGCTTTTACCCCTAAGCAATGTATTGGAGGCCTCATCACCGGCAGCGGAAACTTCAACCAGCTATGACTTGATGCCACTCTGGGATGTGTTTGTCGCGATATCACCTAAACTTAAAGATAGATGAGAAGTGATGTTAACAATATAGGCATCATCGGCGCAGGTGTAGGCGGACTGATCGCGGCTAAAACCTTTCTTGAAGAGGGTTTTAATTGTGAAGTGTTTGAGAGAAAAGGATCACTGGGCGGAGTCTGGGAGAACGGATATCATTCCTTACATCTGCAACTGCCGAAAGAATCCTACGAGTTTCTTGATTGGCCGATGCCCGCTTCCTATCCAAAATATCCCTCTTGCGATCAGATCGTTTCTTACCTGAATTCTTATGCACGGCATTTCCGTGTTTTCAAAAAAATCCAGTTCAATTGCAGGGTCAACAAGCTGGAGCGTCGGCCGGATAATAAGGGCTGGATACTGCGTTGTCAGGACACCAAAAAAGGTGAAGGATTCGAGAAGGCTTTTGATCTTGTTGTCATTTGTAACGGCCTTTATTCCACACCGTACCTGCCGAAATTTCCCGGCCAGGAAGAGTTCAAAGGGCGTATTGTCCATTCATCCTTGTTCAAGGATCCGGAACTCGCCCAGGACAGTAAAGTGGTTGTGGTGGGTTTTGGAAAAAGCGCACTGGACCGGGTCGAGGATGCTGCACAGGTGGCTAAACAGGTAACGCTCGTATTCCGTCAGGCGCATTGGCCAGTACCGCGAAAATTTCTTGGTCTGCTGGATAGCAAGTACATGATCAGTCGCTTCATGTCGTTATTTCTGCCACTTTATCAGCACCCGGGTAAATGGGAGAAACGACTGCACAGATATGCAGGCTGGATGGTATGGGGCGTTTGGCGAACCATGGAATTGCTCCTTCGCATCCAGTTTCGCTTGAAGTCTGCTGGAGCCTTGCCCACGCGTCGATTGCAACGGGATATTTTCACGGGAGATTTTGTTGCTTCGCCGAGCATATACTCATTGATTCACAAGGGCACAATTGGCACCGAGCAATCGTCGATCAAAAAATTCACAGCTGATGGTGTTGAGCTCAGCAATGGCAAGTACCTGGATGCCGATACAGTGGTGCTGGCGACAGGATGGAAGTACGACCATTCTATTCTGCCAGACGAGTGCCAGTCAGTGATCGAGGAAGATGGTCTTTATCTCTACAGGCATATCCTACATCCGAATTTCGAACGTCTCGTTTTTGTAGGCCTGGCTTCAACCTTCAACAACTCATTGAGCGATTACCTTGAAGCGCGTTGGCTGGTTGCGATGCTTAAAGGTGATATCTATCTTCCCGATCGTGAGCGAATGCTGAGCGAGATTGAGCAGATGAAAGCTTGGAAAAGAGGGTTTATGCCGCAGCAAAGATCACGAGGCTCGATGATTCAGTTACATGCGTTGCACTACCATGATGAGCTCCTGCGTGATCTCGACATCAACTGCGAACGGAAGGGCAATTTCTTTACAGAGCTATTCGGTGCCTATCTACCGGCTGATTATAAAGACATACCCAGTGTGTACCTGCGTAAAATGGCATCGCCGGGTCACATCGCAACGATGGAAGAGACCGAACCTGAAACAGGTCTACAAAAGCCCAGTAATCAATACGCAGCATCAAGCGC
The DNA here is from genome assembly GCA_029859505.1 of Lysobacterales bacterium. Classification (GTDB taxonomy): domain Bacteria; phylum Pseudomonadota; class Gammaproteobacteria; order Xanthomonadales; family SZUA-36; genus SZUA-36. The sequence continues at coordinate 5,826 of JAOUCZ010000138.1, forward strand.
CTCGGAAATGGCAACCATTGACTTCAGTTCGGAAGACCTGAGTTGTATCGACCTGCGTGGTTATGACCTTGCTGGAAAAGATCTGAGCAATCGAATCCTACAAGCCAGCGATTTGCGGCACGCCAGTTTGCACGGCAGTAACCTGAGTGGCGCGGATTTGGCGGCGGCTGATCTCAGCGGTGCTGACCTCGCATCTGCGGAACTGTATAACGCAGATTTTACTGGCGCGATCATGAGTCGTATAGATCTTGAGCGGGCGTTTCTAATCGAGGCAAATCTGTCTCTTACATACTTGCATGGCGCCAACTTAACCAGTGCTCATCTCAGTGGTGCCAACCTCACCAGTGCACGTTTGAATAATGCACAACTTAGCGGCGCTGATCTCAGTAACACGCGACTGAATGACGCTGATCTGCGGGGAGCCAACCTCGAAAATTGCGATCTAAGCAATGCAGATCTAAGTGGTGCGAATCTGACGGGTGCAAATCTGAAAGGATGCACACTGTTGTCTGCAGATTTTTCAGAAGCAAATATTACAGGGGTGCATTTCAATGAGACAGAGACCTGCAAGGACGTACAGATCAGTACCGCTCATGGCAATGCGTTGTTCAAGCGTTATGCACAGGATCAGGCCTATGTCGAAGAGTACCAGTTCACAAAACCTTTCCGGCATTTTCTGTGGCAATACTCGTCCAATTGTGGCCGTTCACTTTCGCTATGGATCTTTTGGTGCGCGTTCATCGCCACGGGCTTCAGCTTGATATTTCACTTTCATTTGGGTGGCAGCGAGTCATTCGTATTAAATGAGCTTTCCAAGGAAACGGGATATAACCCTCGTGACTGGGCGCCAATGCTTTACTACAGCGTCGTTACATTTACGACACTCGGGTTTGGAGACATTGTTCCGCGAACCCAGGAAGCGGCATGGTGGGTCATGGCAGAAGTAGTGATGGGGTACTTAATGCTGGGTGGCCTGATAACCATACTCGCAACCAAGCTCGCGCGCAGAAGTTGAGTTTCGAAGGTTTTGTGCTTTTACGCCGAATCTCTGAATTTATGCCTGGGAGTGACTAAACTTAATAAGAGGGGAGAATATTAGGAGCGAGAAGCCTATGCAGCAACCAGCAATGCCACACAATGAAGATGAGAGACTCGCGACGCTACATAGCCTGCAAATTCTGGACACGCCGAGTGATGAGCGTTTTGATCGTTTTACCCGCATCAGTGCGAGAATTTTTGACATGCCGGTTGCTATTATCAGCCTGGTGGATCGAGATAGGCAGTGGTTTAAATCAACCGAGGGTTTTGATGCCGAAGAGACACCTCGCAAATTCTCTTTTTGCGGGCATGCAATTCTTGGCAATGATGTTTTCGAAGTTCGCAATGCTCGGCGCGACCCACGCTTTCGTGACAACCCTTTTGTCATTGATCAACCCCATATCCGTTTTTATGCGGGCGCACCTCTGGAGGCACCAAATGGCCATAAGCTTGGAACGCTATGCATTATAGACAAGATCCCGCGCCAGCTTAGCGATGAAGAAAAAACCATGCTTAAGAACCTGGCCGATATGGTTGTCAGTGAGATGTTCAGGCACGCTGACACGGAGTAAATTAGAAAAACGACCCGTTGACCACGTGCGATGTCTCAAATTTAACTTCCGAAAGCAGAATTTCTTTAGTGCTGCTCCGGTTCCGCATTGCAAGAGATAATTAAGAGGCTCAATTTATAAGTTCATTGGCCAATGCAGCGCTAGCGTCTGTTAAAGATCCTTGCGGGTTATTGCGACAGTAGTTATCAATCCAGAGCGTCAGCGCATCAAGATCAAGGCCCTCACCCAGTTGCGGATTTCCCTTTGTTTCTGCGTGAATGAAATTAACACCGGTAATGAAGCCCTTCGCCCAATTCATATTCATGTAATGCATTGAGCCTTTCTTTTTTCTATCGGCCTGGTAACTCTCACAACTCTTGACGCCAGCGCCCTCGACGGCATAGTTACGCATCTCTTTGGCTATTGGGGTATTGAGTTCTTCTTCCTCCATCAGGGCAGGGTCCTTTAGCTCAAAATCACCGTAGGCGGCGCCGCTCAGCAGGAATACAGTGGTGGTAATTGCCAGTCGTTTCATTAAGGTTTCCTCTAACAGCTTGATAACTAACAGAACCTGCAGATGCTCTCACAAGACCCTAAACTCGGGGGGAATGACCTGCAAAGCTTTTCTCCACAAAGCGGAGAAGGAAGTCGCCTGGGTACCAGAGTACCGGAATCCGCTCGTCGCTGAAACCGGTAATTGATCTCTGTCCTGGTTGCCCCGCAAAGTGATATTCCGTTACACAAACACTGTCAGGTTCGTAGGAATGCAATTTGTAGAATCAACAATGAAAACTCCCGTCGCCAGGCAACACCATCGAAACTCTTGTCCTGCCATAGCCGTAATCGTTAATGGCATACCAGGGTTCGATTGACAGTTTTCATCATTAAGGCTGCTCTGATCGTTAGTAAATGAGTCATTTTGAAAGATAATTCATATTTATGTTTGACATTGTACAGTATTTGTACAATTATATATGAGAGATTTTAATGAATTGATGTTTGCGGTTTCATGTAAAGGTCTGGAATCCAGCATGCACCAGGAATTATTGATAGATTATTGTTTTTCAATGGTGGTCCCTGTTTTGCCCGGAGCAATCCGGGTAATTTTTTGATCAAATAGCGGGTAAGTTTATGTTTGCTGACAATTCACGACTGTATTGTTCATGCATAAAAAATTAATTATTTTTGACTGTAAGGGTTTTTCGAACTGGATTTATCAATGAGTAAAATGGAAAAAACAACTGAGCCTCAAGACAACGCTCTCTACCCCATCCGAACAGTGTCGGATCTTACAGATGTAAATGCCATCACGCTTCGGGCGTGGGAGCGGCGTTATGGTTTATTTGAGCCCGTTCGAAAAGCCAGTGGTCACCGTCTATACACGCAGGCAAACATTGACCTCATCACTCGTGTGGTTGGATTGCTTGATCGCGGGATGCGAATCGGTCAGATCAAAGCGCAACTTGACGCCGAGAAGGCAGAGCAGAATAACGATGCAGTGGTAAACGACATCTGGAAACGGTACGTCGACCGGATGATTGCTGCAGTTATCCAGTTCAATGAGGAGGGACTCGAAACCACTTACGGTGATGCGCTTTCCCTGTATCCGATTGACTTGGTTACAGAACGTCTTTTAATGCCTTTATTGAAGGAGTTGGGGCGCAGGTGGGCTGAAGGCGAGGGCAGTATCGCAGAAGAACATTTTTTTGCTTTTTATATTCGTAATAAACTGGGCGCAAGATTTCATCATCGCTCAAAAACCAAGGATGGTCCCAACCTGTTGCTTGCGTGTTTGCCTGGCGACCGGCATGAAACGGGACTCTTACTGTTTGCTCTGGCTGCCAACTCTATCGGTTACCGGGTCATATTGTTGGGAGCCGATATGCCCTTGGAGGAG
>JAOUCZ010000139.1 GCA_029859505.1 Lysobacterales bacterium
CAAGCAAAACCTTCGCAACGCCATACATACAGATCAAGGTCATCGTTGCCATCTGTGTATTCGTTGTACAGAGACCAGCGAGCGACCTTCGTACCAGTTGGGACGTAGAAATAGTGGTCTGATGTACCAGGACCAAAGAACTGGAACGAGTTGCCTGGATCATCTTCTACGTTTCCGTCCTCGCGATAGGCTGGATCGAGTCCGTGTGCTTCGGCCGTGTAAGTTCCGTCATAACCAAAGGTCACTTCAATGCTGGTAGACCCATCCGTGCCGGAGCCGAAGACTTCTGCGTCAGCGGAGAACACGATGGGCACTACGGCAACTGGGCTACGTACCATGTGGTTGGCACTGCTCCAATAAACAGACCCGGTAGCGTACGCATTTGGCGTGGCTGTTGTGTGGTTCAAGGTCAGTTCGAAGGTCTGCGTTGCCCCTGGTGCAATGGTAAAGGACGATGGGCTGGCCACGATATCGATACCAGGCACACTGGATGAGAAAGTGTAAGTCTCTGCCGTATCGCCTACATTGGTCACTGTTCGGGTCACTGTCTGCGAACCTATGAGTGAACCAATGGCTATTGAGGGCACATTCAGATCGCTTGGGTCGAAACCAAGTGCTGGACAGTAGGAGGCTTGTAACTGCCCCGTACCACAGAGGAAGCCCAGCCAGTCCAGGAAGCCATGGTCATAGACAAGACCTGGATCTGCCGCACTGTTTGGATCGACATGACCACCACCTTGCGCAAACGGATCAGCACCGGAGAGAAGATCGTATCCTGTCGTCATCAGCGCCGATTTGATCATCATTGGTGACCAATCCGGATGCATTTCCTTCAGCAACGCAGCGAGACCCGCGACGTGCGGACTGGACATCGAGGTGCCCTGGTAAGAAGCGAAGCTCTCGCCACCATTTCCAGGGGGAGCTACCGCAGCCATGATGTCTACACCAGGTGCTGATACATCAGGCTTGAGAAGATCACCGCCGCCGGCGAGTAGCGGTCCACGCGACGAGAATCCGGCGATAAAGGGCGCGTCGGCCGGTGAGAATACCGACGGGAATATTTCTGCCGTAGGCGTACCGCCTCCATTGGCATAAGCTCTAATGGCATCGCCAGCAATATTGTCGACATGAACTGTCGGCACGCTGTGAAAGTCCGCGTTAAGTGACATGCCGGGATTCGGATTGGCAAGAAACGAACCAACACCACCAGCCATGAATACCGCCAGGCTCTTGTCGACTCGCGCAAACACACCACGGTCACATAAAACGATATTTCCAGCCACAACTGCGGGATCAAGCGAACCTGGAACACAAAGCCTTGCCGCTTCCTCGGCTGTAGCGATAGCCCCATCAAAGTCATCGTCATGAACGTAGGCCGGATCAAGTGCATTGGCTGAATAGACCAGGTCAGCCGGTCCGGCGCCTGTCTGATTGGTAGAGGCACCCGTGAAGGTCTGGCCATCACCGAGCATTAGGTCGGCTTCGTAATAACGGTCATGGGTACTGGCCGCTACTGTGGTCAACCATGGTCCAGGATGGGCCACCGTCGAGGCGCCAGGGCCGCTGTTGCCAGCAGAGGCCGCCACGAAGACTCCTGCATCCGCTGCGAATAGGAAAGCGACCTCAACTGAATCGAGGAAATTCGTGCGCGAACCTGAAATCGAGAAGTTAATGACATCAACACCGTCAGCTACTGCCTGGTCGATCGCGGCTACACTGTCAGACGGATAGCAGGAACCGCCTGAAGGGGTTTGCCAACAAACTTTGTAGGCTGCAATGCGTGCACGCGGTGCAATTCCGCTAATGCTGCCGAGTACTGCCGGAGTACCTGTCAGGGGCGTATCGCTATTGCCACCCGCAGTTGAGGCCGTATGTGTTCCATGGCCGCCGAAATCGCGTGGTGAGTTAAATTCCCATGGCAGGTTCGCATCAATACCCGCATTACCGCCGAAGCCGGAATTGTAATAAGTTGCACCAATGAGTTTCTGGTTGCAGTGAGAAGCGTTAAAAGCTTCGCCCGGCGTACACTTTCCATGCCAGCCTGGAATTTGCTGATAATCAAGTTTCCCATCTTTGCTGTTATTTCCATTTGAACCGGTGCGGTCTGTGAAGCTAAGGCTTTCAGGCCAGATGCCGCCGTCGACGATGCCGATGATAATATCTTCGCCCTTTACACCCATGTCATAAAGACCATCCGGCGCAGTCAGGTTGAGAAAATCTGGTGTGGTTGCCGTGTCCAACGACCGGGGCTCGTCCGCGTATACTCGAACGACACCATCCACAGACTGCATTTTCTTCGCCTGAGCATGAGTCATTTTGGCAGCAAAGCCATTGAAACTATACTGATAGTTATAGACCTTCTTGCCGCCTTTTGCATGACGCAAAGCGTCTGAGTGCTTGCGATTCAAGTGTTTGACATAGTTCTTCACATCCTGGCTGTTTGGGTCGATTTTCTTACCCTTGGCCGGCTTGGTTGCTTTAAGTCCTTTAATTGAACCGTCGTAAGCCACTACCGGGTCGCCCTTCATCTGAACGACATAAATGCCATTAGGGCTTTCTGGAATACTATTTTCCTGGACAACCGGTTGGGCATTGTCTGCCTGCTTGAATTCGTACTGAGCGCTGGCTGACATCACCAGCGCAAATGACATGGTCGATGCGACCACCATTGTTAAATGACGTAATAATCGATGATTCATATCGTAGGTTCTCCATTTAAAAAACTATCATCAAAAAAACAAATTTTAGATATACAAGTACACGGATTACCCAGCTCTAAAAGCTGTTAAATGATTATTCCTGATATCCAACGGTTTTGACAAAAATAGTTTAAGTAACAAACTTGATAAATTGAAACAAGAACTTAAGATTGCAACTTAAAGTTAATTCATTCCCTTTACCCATGAACGCTTCCATCCATGAAGAAACCTAGGCTAGACCGAATACACAAAGAAGTCAATTTTGATGACAAAAAAAAGAGAAAATTACTCGAATTCATTGATGACAGAGCGGGTGATTTAGACAGGCGGTAAATATCATTCTGCGGTCATTTGGATTATTTAGCGACTGTATCCAGACTTGTTATTTCAGTTGCAAAAAGCGCGGCACCGTACAGGTGTGGGTAAACCTCGTTTGACGCAGACGCCTCCCACCTTAATGTCTCATGAAGGCCGGAGGCCGAAAACTCCGCTATATACAGAGGATATATTCCTGGGAAAAATCTCTGAATAACTCCGGCGAGTTGTTCTTTGGTAGACAAATGAATAAAGCCGTCGCGAAGGTCATCTGCTGATCCTTCGAATTTGCCTGTTTTCTCGAAGGCTTTCCATTCGCTTTCAGTAAGCACTTTATAAACCCTGTCTTTCACAAAAGTTTACCCATCACCATCTTTTTTGGGTTTGGTTTGATCGGCTGGTTGTTCATTATCAGGGCTGGTTGCCGCCGGGCCTGTGCCGGTTGTATCACCAACTCCTTGAGCATTTAAAAGATCCTGCAGGGACAGGGTGCCTTCAGCCTGGTTGCTGTCCTGTTCAGGGTCTGCGCCATCTCCGGCTTGTATATTATCTCCCGTCAGGTATTCAAGCGCATTTTGAGAAGCACCGGCAGTGCTTTCTTCTTCCGGTTCAGAAGGTAATGCGGAGGAGTCCATGGTAGGAGAGGTATTCTCTTCAGACTCTTCGGCGGTTTCGGCCTGCTGCCCGTCCTGACTTTGTTCGCCTTCTTCTCCTTGTCCTTCATCTTGCCCGTTGGCTTGCTCATTACCTTGCCCGGCATCCTGTCCTTCCTTCTGAGCGTTTTCCTGCCCACCGGACTGACTATCCTGTTGTCCTTGGTCTTGACCAGGCTGTTGGCTATTTGATTGTTCTGTGCCTGACTGTTCCCCCTGGGTCCCGCTCTGTCCTCCATTTGCCTGTGACGGGTCAGTGCCGCTGTTTCCAGCGTTCTCGCCCTGACCAGAAGCTCCTTTCAGGAACTCCATGGCATTCTGAGATGCGCCTGCAGTACTCCTTGCATTCGGATCCCGGGGTGGAGTCGGTGAATTGCCAGTTAAGGCGCTGCCAGTCTCGGAACCATCTTGTTGGCCCGTTTGTGCCTGTGATTGCGCCTCAGAGGGTGTCGGTGAGTCTCCCTGACCGCCATTTCCCGGAGAGTCGCTGTTGCCTTCTCCTGTCCCGCTACCGCCTTGTCCAAGTCCTTGTAGAAACTCCATGGCGTTCTGGGAGACTCCGGCAGTGCTGTTGGTGCTCGAATCACTCGAACCGTTTAAAGAGTAAGTGCCTTCAGTATCACTTTGATCGGGGTTACCTTCCTGACCTGCTTGCTGGCCCTGGCTTCCTTCGCCACTTTGACCTGATTCCCCGGAAGTGCCGGGGCCATTACCGGCGTTGCTACTGCCCTGTTCCGAGCCCATCGCCGACTGTGAACCAGACGAGTTTTCATAAATCTGGGATTCCCGCTGGTGATAGCTGTCAACCAATTCCCCCCAGGCTTCCTTTTCCTGTTGTGCCAGCGAGGGATCAGTGCTCGCGGCTTTGCTTGGTGTATAGGGGTAATCAGTTTCTTCATCACCGGGCTTCCATTCATCACCCTGGACGATGATTTCCCGCAACTGGTTTCGAAGGTGTTTTTGAGATTTCTCCGGCAGTTTCTCGAGTTTCTGTAAACCAGAGTCGGGTTTGAAGACATTCTCCGGGATGATGTTCCGCTGCCGGTTGGCATCCTTTAGTTCCATGAACTGGCGGTAATTGTCTTCGTTGATTTCAACTTCCTGACTGGCAGGCACCTCTGCATCTTCCGCCGGGGTTTCAACGGGATCAGTTTCAGGCGGTGGGACAGGCTCATTATCCTGGGCGTAAACCGGCATCGAGAGCAGCACCATTAGTGCTAACAGGCATGTGAGGTAACACCGCTTGATCATGTCCTGATACTCAAGTGATCACTCATCTATTGTCCGCACAACGCGGAAGCCGGTGAAATCATTCCGGTCACCATTCTTGAGGTTGAAGCGTGATGGTAGCCGGATTTCCTTTGAACCGGTAATCCACGATCCGCCGCGTGTCATATGCGAACTGCAAATACCCCGGCCCCAGGCACTGCCGTCCACGGGTGCATCGATATAGGAGAGATTAAGACAATCTGCGGTCCACTCCGAGACATTGCCGATGGTGTCATACAAACCAAATTTATTGGCCCTGAATGAACCCGCCGGGGTGGTTCCCAGGGCGGTTTTATCCTGACAGTGTTCATGTTGCCAGCGAAAACCCGTCTCAGTTCCGGCCACGTTGCCAAACTCGCAAACGATTGCGGGATGGCCACTCGGCCAGTCTCCTTCCTCACCGGCCCGTGCGACGTATTCCCATTCACTTTCACTGGGCAGGCGGTAGCTCTGTCCGGTTTTTTTGCTGAGCCAATGCACGTATTCCTCGGCGTCATTCCAAGAGACCATGATGACCGGTCGGTTGCCTCTTCCCCAGTCATTGTCACCCGGTTGTGAAGTACAGCCCTTGTCTTCAAAGCAGGCATCCCATTCGGCCATGGTGACTTCATAAACACCCACGGCAAACGGTTCATCGATGGTCACCAGCCTGCGTGGTTGTTCCATGCTCAGGGCCAGCGGCGAATCATCCTTTGAACCCTGCCAGAAGGCTGCTGCCGGAACCACCATCATGGCAGGGCAGTCTGCGCAATCTCTGAAAGTCTTGCCAGGACGCAAGGTCAGATCATCGATATGTTGTAATGCAGATGCAACATTAGCACCGCTGGGGAAAGCATCAATATATGCCTGAAAAGCCGCTTTGTTATTCAGCTTCAGTGCAGTTTGAAAAGCTTTATCATCTTCTGACTGGTCCTTGAGCAAACGACGAATGCGAGTGGCTTCCTCAATATGAAGACCGGCAGGCCAGTCAGCGATGTAACGGTCGAATGATGCAACTGTTCGCTCACCAATGGCTGTTTCCCATGCCAGGTTATCCTGTTTTTCGCGCTCCAGTCTCTCACGTTCTTTCTTTGCCTCGGCCTGTTGGATGGCTTCGATACGCTGTAACGCTTCGGCCTGGTGAATACCATCGGGAAACACCTCCAGGTAATCCTCATAGGCCGGTACAGTATCTTCGGCAGATAACTCTTCCCAGGCCTTTTCATCCAGGATACCGAGCTGTGTATCCGCCTGGTTTCTGTAAATGGAATCAGGGTAGTCAGCGATGAAACGCCTGTAGCCGAGCACGGTGTCGGCCTGTAGCGCACCTTGCCAGCGCTCCAGTTCCTCTGCTGTCGCTTGCCGTTCACGTGCTTCGGGACTGCCTGCCGGTGTGGTTTCACCGCTTTGTGTTGAGGAAACCCCGGCTGCCTGTTCCGGTGATTCATCGGTAAGCAGAAATATTCCGATTCCTATCATGATCACAATAAAAGAAACTGCCAACACCATGGGCAGCCATTCCTTGCTTTCTTTTTCAAAGGCATCATCGCTCGCCCCAACCACCACAGAGCGGTGCCAGTCGAGACTCTTGAATGATTTTTTCCATATCCCGACGTCTTTGGGTCGCTCCTGCCACGGTACCTTCAATCCCGACTCTACCGCGTCGGTCAAACCGCCATACAGACCGGTGGGCGCCAATTCAGCAAATGATGTGAGAGGGTCAGCTTCCTCAAGCGCAAGTGATTCCTGCCGCAGTACTGCCGGGGTTGGAATTCTGCCGGTTACACAGCGGTACAGTGTGGCTGCCAGACCATAAATATCGGTCCATGGCCCGATGACACCATCGGGGCTTGACTGTTCCGGCGCGGCATAACCCTCGCTACCAAGGCGTGGTACTTGCCCGCTGGACTCGTCGCTTGCTGCTGCAACGCCAAAATCCAGTAGTACTGGTGCACCTTGCTCGGTCATGAAAATGTTGGCAGGTTTGATGTCCTGGTGAACAACACCCTCTGAATGGATGTACTCCAGTGCGTCCATCAGCGGCAGCATGAGTTCTTTGGCATCTTCGCGGTTAAAGGCGCCTCCGGTCTCAAGCTGATGATGCAAGGGCTGTCCCTGGTAGTAGGGCATCAGGAAACAGGCGGTGCCATTGGCCTCAAAATAGCGTAAAACCTTGACGACATTCGGGTGATCAAGACCTGCAAGGATACGTGCCTCATTCAAGAACAGTTTGAGGCCTTCATTGAATGCTGGCTCCGATTTCCCGTCAATGGGAATGACGTTTCCGTCTTCATTTCGGGATACCAATTTGGCGGGCAGGTATTCTTTAAGTGCAAATCGGGTGCCGATAGCCGGGTCGGTTACCAGGTAAGTAATGCCGAATGCGCCTACGCCAAGAATTGCATTGATTTGCAAATCACCGATATGTGAGCCGGGTTGTAGTGCTGATGACTGACTTATCATGCCCATTCCGCCTCTTGTCTAACCACTCGTATTGTCAAAGTCACGTCACCCAGAAATATCTTATCGTCGGCTTCAAAATACAGTACCTCACCGGCTAAACAGGGAACCTGATCTATAAAAGTACCATTCCTGGAGTCGAGGTCTGAAAGAGTCATTAATTCACCATCCGATTCAACCCGCGCATGGGCCCGGCTGATGGTTGCGTGCTCAATGCTGATATCCGCATCACCTCTGCCGATAGTGATGTTGACTTGTTCCGTGTTGACGAAACAGAACCTTTTGAAGTCGGTATCTGCATCCAGCATACCTTCAATCAACAGCACGCCATCGCAACCTTCTGGCCGTTCACTTAACTCCGGTATCTCGAAATCGATTACCGGTGCAGAACGGGGCTTGATAACCTCGGCATCTACGCCGGTTTCCAATGGTGCGGTTACGGGTTCATCAGAGGCAGGTTGAACCTTTTTGGCCGTTGCATTTTCTGTTGGTTTATTTTTTCTGATTCTAAAAAAGAACAGTCCTTTCCAGATTAAAAACCCGAGCATGATGATGCCGAGCAAAGGCAACCATAATGGAACACTCGCCCATACTGACGGTGACTCTTTCGACTTAACGACTGCCTGTGGAGCAGATTTGTCTATTGAGCCTTGTGGAGGGGCTGTATCGGTCTCACTGACTTGAACTTCCGGAGGTTGATTGTCAGCCGGCTCAATCTCCCCGGTTTCCAGAACTTCGTCCGGTGCCTTTGTGATCCCGGCAGGCTCAACGACGGTGTTGCTTTCCTCAGGTGGCGCTTCGCTTTGCTCAACCGGTGGAACACATACTGAAATGGGCAGGGTGATTTCCAACTCATTCAACTTGCCTTTGAGCCCATCGGTGAACAGTGTTGGAACAGCTCTGTCTGTTTCCAGACTTTGCAAGCCGCTGCTTAAGCTCACACCGGCCAGGTATCCACAAGCATCGATGATTGCCCCGGATACATAGGGCATGGGTGTTTCTGGCGAAACCGCAACCTCTAAGCCCTGCTCACCGGACAATACGTTTATAGGTATCCAAAGGGGTGGAGAGCCTTTGGCAATTAACTCAGCGGGTGGAAATGCCTCCAGGTGCAATCTGTTTTCGGCATCCAGTGCATTAGCGGAAAGTGTTATACCCGGCCTTTTTAAACCCTTAACCGACAGAACAGCCAGGTCATTGGTCACACCCTGTTCAAGAGCCTTGGCTGGCCGGCCATTACTTACTATGTCAGTGCCGCCATCAAGCACAATCATTTCGCCCTGACCTGACGCAAACTCTGCCGGCACCACGACCAGTCCGCTATCTGATACTACGATACCGGTCGTCGGTTTAACATGCGTGCTCGACACCAACTTGAGAACCAGCACCACCGACGGCGACATGGACCCAGCTTGTTGTGCCATGGCCATCTGTGACAGGCACAAGGCGATAAGCAACACCAAGGCCCGGCGGGTAAGACTACGCATAATCAAGTTCATTCAACCGGTCTGTTTTAAGGCGAATAGAGCCGGTTGATCAGGTTATCGAGGCAATACTGGCCGGATCTGTTAAGTGTGTTTTCCTCGCGGCCCTGTATCAGGTTCTGTAGAAAAACAAGAATCGCCGCCATGATCAGGGCAACCAGCGTGGTGCTGAAGGCAACACCCAGACGCTCGGTTACCTGGTAGAGCATTTCTGGACTCTCGACATTTGCGCGATCACCCGCGTAATTAAGTGCAAGCATGATGCCGATGACGGTACCTATGAAACCCAATGACGGGATAAGCCAGGTAATATAGCGGATCATGTTGTAGCGCAGATCGAGTTCGTGCAAAAACAGTTCCAGGCTTGAGTTCAACAAGGCATTGGTCTGGTCGACTGACTGGCCGAGATTAAAATTAAGTACACACCTTTCAATCAAA
>JAOUCZ010000140.1 GCA_029859505.1 Lysobacterales bacterium
CGGTTCTGGCCAAACACAATGTCAACGTGAAAAGTCTTGAAACCGTGGTCGAAGCGGCCTCGATGGGCGGTGGTGAAATATTTAAAACAAAGGCTGATCTGCTGGTGCCGGCCAGCACGGATATAGACCTTCTTGAAGATGACATCGAGAACCTCGCCAATGACTTGATGGTAGATATTACCTTCGAGCATTAAGGCTATTCCAGACCGTGCTTCTGCCACGGAAGAAGAACAAAAAGGCGAGAAGCATGACAGGTATCGAAAATCAGATTCGCTCCAGCAAGAGACTCTTGCTAATTTCACTACTGGTTGTTTTTCTTGCCAGCCTTCTGGCATCAAAAATCCAGAACTCCGGTGGCCGTGTGCATGTGCAGGATATAAAGATACCTACGCACAATGGTCAATGGCTCGTGGCCGACCTGTATAAGCCACGTTCTGCAACCAGTGAAAACCCGGCCCCGATGGTAGTGGTCATACCTGGCTTTCAACGCTCCAAGGAGGCCCTCGCCAACGTCGCCATAGAACTATCACGTCGTGGCATCGTGGCCATTCTGATTGATCCTTATGCACAGGGTTTTTCCAGTGCTTCGATGAGTCGCATGGCTGCAACCACCGAAGGTTACGGTATGTTTGCGGTGGTGGATTACGTGGCGGATACGTCAAACTTGAATTACATCGACAAGAGTCGGATTGGTGCAACAGGTCATTCCGCCGGTGGAAATGCGGCAATTCGTGGTGCCAGCTATTTTGGCAGGGAAGCGACCAGAACCGGGAAACCCAGCAAGCTTCATTCCGTCTTCGTTTCAGGTTACGTACTTACGCTCAGTGACGAGGTTTTGCAGGATGTACGATCCAATGTCGGAGTCAGTTACGCGTTCTACGATGAAGGTGCCTATCGTAATGAATTAGAAAATGGTGACATGCGATACGCTCCCGAAGCACTGCGCGCGGTAAATTCCGGTCTGCAACCTCATAGTGAACCCATCACTGAGGTTGAATTGGGTCATTATTACGGAGATGTAGATAAAAGAACCCTGCGGGTGGTACACAACGAAAGAATTCTACATCCGTTTCAGCCCTATATAATCGAAGCGACCGCCAACCAGATCGAGTATTTCGAGCGGGTTTTTGGTCTAAAGAGCGATATATCAACTGAAGATCAGGTCTGGTTCTGGAAAGAGCTACTGGGATTGATTTCATTGATCGCGGCCCTCGTTGCGGTTGTCCCCATGGCTCGCCTGTTACTGCAGATTCCATACTTCAAACCGCTTGTGCACCCGTTGCCGTTGCCACTTTCAAAACCACGCGGCAAGGGTAAGCTTCTTTTCTGGAGTATGTTTGTCATCGGGGCCCTGATCGCCTGCTTTACCTATATTCCGATGGCGGAGTTGTCTCAAAAATTATTCGTGGCCGCTTCGACTCGCCAACAGACCTGGTTTTTCCCCCAGCGTATGAACAACGCGGTCATGCTATGGGCGGTGCTTAATGGCAGTGTCGGTTTCCTGATGTTTTGGTTAAGTTACCGATTCTTTGGCAAAAAACACGGTGTGTCACCGAAGTCCTGGGGAGCGGCTACAAACTTGTCAGAACTGTTCAGGACCCTGGTGCTCGCGATGGCCCTGTTTATCTTCTATTTCCTGTTCCTGTTTACGATTTACTATTTTATGCACGTGGATTATCGATTCCTGTTCATGGGAGTACGGACTTTCCAACCCCCCTTGTTGATCCTGTTGGCCATGTATGTGCCATTTTTCTTTATCTTTCTTCTCTCGAACTCTCTACGTATCAATGGTGCCATGCGCTTTGAGGGACAACCGGAATGGAAGAGTATGTTGGTCGGTGGGTTTGCCAACTCACTTGGTTTAATGTTTATCGTGGTGGTCCAGTATCTGACATTCGCAGTGACCGGAACGGTTTACTGGACCGATGGCTGGCTGTATGTGAATTTGCTGTTCGCAGTGGTCCCAATGATGTTCGTGCTGCCTTTCTTCAATCGTTACTTCTTTAATATGACGGGAAGGATTTACCTGGGCCCGATGACCACGGGCCTGATATTTATCATGATTCTGATTTCGAACACAGTGATTTACCTGCCGTTGTAGAAGAACGCAGGCTTATAAATCGTCCTCATCAAAAAGATCGTCCCACTCGTCAAGTTCCGAGTTAAGGGCTTTGAGTTCGTTTCTTCTTTCAATTTTGCGTCTGGCTTCAATCCGCCTTTGTTCTTCAGACAGATTGTTCTTTGCCGACGTGGGGGGCTCTTCTGATGGCTCTTCAAAAACGATATCATCTTCGAAGTCATCCATCGAATCCAGATTATCATCATCATCAAATTCTATTCGGTTTTCTTCACCCATCAAAGCATCTCCACACTGAGCCAGGCCCTATAATTCAGATTAAAAGTTTACTTTGTCTTCTTGTCAAGAGGTTTAGCTATGTTTGCCATAGCAGCATCAATGCATCGGGCATCGAGAATATCGGCAGCGAAGCCAGGAAAAATGAGCCCATAAGTTGACAGGGGCTAGTGATAACTTCAGTCTTGGGGGGCTTGACCAAGGATTTTAACCATGAAAAAAACACTCCTCTCCGCTTTAATGTCTATCGCTGCTTTTGCATGTACTGGTGTTTCTGCTGATGGTGGAAAAGCACTTGTGGGCGGTACGCTGATCAACGGACTGGGTTCGACGCCCATCCAGAATAGTGTCATCCTGGTTAAGGACGGCCAGATTGAAAGGGTCGGAACGGTAGACTCCCTGCAGATTCCTGAGGGTTATGAAGTCATTTCCACCGAAGCGATGAGTGTTATGCCTGGCCTGTGGGATATGCATGTCCATCTTATGATTAACGGACATTCAGACTACAACTACTGGGATGTGGCTTATGCTGACAAGCTGGCCAGTGAGATCATGCCGGCCTCAGCCGTTCAACTGTTGTTGGCAGGGGTTACCACTGCGAGAGATCTCGGGGCGCCACTGGAGGAGTCTCTGAAAGTGCGTGACCGTATCAATGCGGGAGAGATTCCCGGACCGCGTATGTTCATGTCCGGACCCTTCATTCAGCACAAGGCTTATCCCGGCACCGAAGCTTTTCGATGGGGTGTAGATGGTGAGCGTGATGCACGGGCCAAGATTCGTGCGCTGGCGGAAGCCGGCGTGGATGTTATCAAGCTGATTGATCAGGATGAAATGACATTTGAGGAAGCCTTTGCGGTGGTTGATGAGGCTCACAAACATGGCCTGAAGGTGGTGGCGCACTCGCACCGGCCAGCTGAAATCCGGCGCGGACTGGAAATAGGTGTCGATAACTTTGAACATACGGGGCTTGCCGCAGCACCTGAATATCCACCAGATATCATGCAAATGCTTAAAGAGCGCACGGCTACCGGTCGGGTCAGAGGAGGACCGCTCTACTGGACACCCACGGTTGAAGGTTTGTGGAATTACGAAGAAACACGTGACCTGCCGGAAATGCTGGATTCAAACTGCTGGTATCGGGGGCTGGAGGATAGCACCATTGCTGATATCAAAAACTCCATTTCGGAGCCATCAGAACTTCTATATTTCCAATTGACACCTAAACGCAAGCCAACCCTTAAACGTAAGGTTACCCAATTGCGTGAGGCCGGGGTGGTATTACTGGTTGGTACCGATAGTGGCATCCCGATGAAGTTTCATTGTCAGTCCACCTGGAATGAACTCGATGTCTGGGTTCGTATCATGGATATTCCCGCAATGGAAACGATTCAGTCTGCCACCTACTGGCCATCAAAATTCATGGGTGTCGAAAACGACTGGGGTACGATCGTGGCCGGGCGTCACGCCGATATCATTGCGGTAAAGGGCGACGTGCTGAAATACATCAACCTGTTACAGAATGTCGATTTTGTTATGAAAGGTGGAGTGGTTTACAAGCACGATGGTCAACCGGTTGAGGAAAACCTGCAGGTACATTGAGTAAGCTTTAAAGCTTTACGCATATTAAGAGTGTTGCTTTATACGGATTGTCCTGCAGCGTATGCCGAAGACCAGGCCCACTGGAAGTTAAAGCCACCCAGGTGGCCGGTTACATCAACCACTTCACCAATAAAAAACAGGCCGGGTGTGGTTGATTCCATGGTTTTGGATGACAGGTCACGTGTATCAACACCTCCCAGGGTGACCTCAGCCGTGCGATAACCCTCCGTGCCGGCGGGTTTGAGCGTCCAGCTCTCAAGCTTTTGGGCAATGGCTTCAAGCCATACATTCGGCCATTCGGCCAATGCGGTCTCTGCAAGCTCCGGCCACCATAAGTTTTCCAACTCCAGAACGAGCTTGCGCGGTATTAGATGATCAAGGTGGGTGCGTAACAGCGTCTTCGGGTGTTGTTGTTTCCAGTTAAGCAAAAACTCCATTACATTTTGATCCGGCAACAGACTGGCATTGATTGATTCACCGGGTGACCAGTAACTGGAGAGCTGTAATGCCGCAGGACCACTGAGGCCGCGATGCGTGAAGAGTATGTCCTCCCGAAATGACTGCCGGTCGTTAAATAAAACAGACTCGATGGAAACACCTGAAAGGCGCTCACACATTGCATGCATTGAATCGGTAAAAGTAAATGGTACCAAGCCCGCTGACCGGGGTAACAGGCGCAGGCCAAAGCTCTCTGCCAGTTCATAACCTATACCGGAGCCACCAAGGCTGGGAACCGATAGTCCTCCTGCGGCGACTACCAGTGATTCACAGGAAAAATTTCCCAGGCTGGTTTTCAGGTAAAAACCGGGTCCAGATGCTGATACCGCTCCCACTGTGGAGGCACTGTTGGCCCACTCAGCTGACGAATGAACTACTGCTTCAATCTCACAGTTGAGCATGATCTCCACACCGGCCTGCCGGCATTCCTCCATCAGCATTGACAGGATGAGCTTGGAAGATTGCCGGCAAAAGAGCTGTCCGCTCAGGCCGTTGACAGTTTCCTTCTCAAAATACTCAATACCGTGTTTTTCTACCAACGAAATAAAATCCCATTGTGTATAACGGCTCAGGGCAGATTTACAAAAGTGTGGATTGGAGGAAAGAAAACGATCCGGCGCCACGTGCAAGTTGGTGAAATTACAGCGCCCTCCACCAGACATTAATATTTTTTTACCTGGCTTGTTGGAGCGCTCAATTATCAGTACACGGCGACCGCGGTTGGCTGCGGTCATAGCGCACATCAAGCCGGCTGCGCCTGCGCCGATAACGATGAGATCCGGTGTTTCCATACTATCGCATTATCGCTGGGAACCCGGAGATATGCACAGTGTTTATGGTTTGGCAGGCATCTTTAGCAGGAATCCGAAAAGCACTTTTGAATTATTCACCTATACTTTTGTATGTGCCTGAAAGAACGCTGGTTTACAATCCGGGCTCTTTCATTGCATAAAACGACAAAAAAGGGCTGACAATTAGAACGTAATGTGGAGGGACTAAAGATGATTAAAAACATCATTTCAAAATCTATTTTCGGAGTAGCACTGTTGACAGCAGGGATGGGAATCAGCCTGGCTGGCAGCGACAAAGAAGAGCTCATTGCTCACGCACGTGCCGCAGCACCGGCATCCATTGGTGCCGGCGCAACCATTGTCATCAATGGTGAGGTGGTTGTTGAAGGAAATAATGGCTGGACCTGTATGCCGGATACCATGCCCGGAGACCGTGCTGCCATTTGTGTTGATGCACTATGGGCAGAGATGATGGCGGCCGTGGGTGCAAAGGCACCATTCAAGGCGACCGGCCTGGGCATATCATACATGCTGCTTGGTGAGCCTCCGGGCAGTGGTGTGAGTAACTCCACGCCGTATCACGAGGACCCAGTACACGCGCATGATTATGTTGAAACCGGTCCGCACTTGATGGTGATCGTTCCGAGAGAGTTACTGGAAGGGATTACAACCGACCCGTCAGGAGGTGGCCCTTATGTCATGTGGAAAGACACCGACTACGCTCATATCATGATTCCGGTGGATAACGGCCAGTAGTCTTTTTTTAACTGAGTCTGCCTCGTTGACGCGTAAGGTCCGCAGCCCGGTCAGGGCTGCGGATTAATTCTGATTTCACTACAAAGCCGGATTGGCCAAGAAGATATCGTTCTGGCTGATTCATATAGCAAATCATCGAATCGCCAACATAATGGCGACCGTAAACAGTTAAGCTGCAAAGAACCACCCAAATCAAGAATTCGAAAATGAAAAACAAAATTGCAATCAGCCTGTTGATAGTTTCTTTGGGTTCGACTGATATCGGGGCACAAACACAGCGCCTGATCAATACCCGTGATATGTATCCCAGTATCTCTGCTGACGGCAAGCAAATGGTTTTTCAGTCCAACCGGACCGGCAAAAACCAGATCTTCATCATGAATCTGGAAGAAGGCAAACCACGGCAACTGGGTGATTTTCCTCTTGGCGCAGAAACGCCGGTTTTTTCACCCGATGGTCAACATATCGTGTTTGATGTGTATGTCGGTGAGAGCAATAACGACGTTTTTGTCATAAACGTCGATGGGAGTAATCTTAAACAGCTGACCGATAGTCCCGGTTATGACGGTCACCCGCATTGGAGTGCCGATGGTCAGCGCATCGTATTCAATTCGGACCGGACCAGCCCGGATCCCGATGCGGCATGGAGCGATCGCTGGCATGAGATTTTCAGTATGAAAGCCGATGGCAGTGATGTGAAGCAGCACACCTACTGTAAGTCGGTGTGTACCTATGGCAGCGTCTCTCCCGATGGAAAAAAAGTTCTTTATCGTAAGGTCATCAAAGCTGCAGGTTTCAACTGGGAACTGGGTAGTATTGCGAAAAACTCAGAGATATTCATTGCTGACATCGATGGAAGCAATGAAGCCAACATTTCCAATAATGCCGCTTTCGACGGCTGGCCGGTATTCTCGCCTGATGGAAAACGTGTTGCTTTTGCCTCAAATCGCAGTGGGCCTGCACGCACCGGGCAGGTATGGCTGATGAACATCGATGGAAGTGGCTTGTATCAGCTTAGTCAGGGTCCCTGGTCCCACGCGCAGCCTGCATGGGGCTTTGACGGCCAAAATATCTACGCCTACCAGTTGACTGAAACTGAAGACGATGAATTTGGAAGCATTGTGAGTATTAAGGTGGTGGACTAGATTGGAAAATCTTTACAAAGGGTGCATTGCAGGCAATGCGCCCTTCGTTGTGAACAGTTTAAAATCTGAATTCGAAAGTGGCACCAAACAACATGGAAGGGTCGTACTTGGTCTCTTCCACAAGGTCATTCATTGAGTCTTTGAGCTTTATCTCACCGCTGAATTGGATACCCGCAAATACGGATAGGTTGATCTTCTTGTTTGGTGTGAGATTTGCCGAGAATATCATGGGAATTGATTTGTCGCGCCCGACACCATCAGCCGCAGGGCCCTCGTCATCAAGACGGAATTCCACGTTTTCATAACGTCCCGCCAAACCGAATGACCAGTCATCATTCAATTCGTAGCTGAGAGTCAGCCCTGGCCCCTGAGAGGAGGCCAACCCCCGCCCGGTTGATAGATTCCAGCGGTCACTGATGTCCCAGTCGATGGCAAGGATCGGGAAAAAATTTGTGCCGCTTTCAAGGCGTGAGAATATGCCAACACCGGGGCCGATGGTCAGGTTGTCCTTAACCCGCCATGTTGCGGCACCAAACACACCCCATGTGCGACTATCGCTGGAACTTGCGTCTTTTTCGCCGTTGAATCGAAGTGTGGGTATGATGAAAACCGAGCCGGTTTCACCAAAACCAAAACGACCGTTTAACGATACACGGGTGTCATCAATTTTGTTCCAGGGTTCACCACCGCCAAACCCGGTTTCATCATTAAAATCGTAGTCGGATTGACCGCCACCGATGGAGATTCCAACAGAATCCCGTCGGCTCCATGCGTAATTCACACCCGCACTGACAAACCACCGGTCTTTTGAAAAACCACCTTCGCTATCCTTCAGGTCTGCTTCTGACTGATGAACGCCGCCGCCGTCTACTTTGAAAAACCAGGGACCCTTTTGCTGCGGTTGAGCCGCAAGAGGCATGGTATAAAACAACGTAATCAACGCGATTACGGTTAAATTTCTGGTGCTGTAAATCATCTGAAAGACCTTTTATTCGTTTGTATTAATCATGGTAAAACCACGGAAGCGCACAAGCTTATTGAAAGTGGCGATGAAAGTCACCAAAAGTCGCTTTAAGCAACATCTTAAAGAACTCGTATATTTGAGTTTTTATTGATGTCTTTGTTTACCAAGTGGTCAATCCAGATGGTCTTTTGAAATTTGTTGGCATAGCAACAATGCTTTACAACAATGCCTGACCGTCAGAGAATCAACCAACCTGAATTTATCCAATGACGCTCGGAATAAGAACTTTGAACCGATCAGTGCCAGGCAATGACAGGAAGCACGGCTACAATTCCCATAATTGTGTCAGCAGAACATTTATGGACAGTATGAGAGGTTGCTCTCGTACGGTTCGATGTGTCTTTCTGTTCCTTATCCTTTGCCTGCTGGTCAGCTGTGCCTCGTCACCCGCAACACCCGCCCAGGTGAGAGGGGGTGTTCGCGTGCTGTTCATCGGGAATAGTTTCACTTACTGGAACGACCTGCCGCGAACAATTGCCGATCTTGCCCAGTCCGTGAACGAACCTCCATTGGTCTACCTGGAGATTGCGAAACCGGATTATTCGCTTGAAGATCATTGGTTCGAAAAAATCGATGAAGTGATTAACCAGGGTAATTGGAATCTCGTGGTCATGCAGCAAGGACCTTCATCAACCCCGGGGGGCAGGAAGAACCTGCGGCATTGGACGGCCAGGTATGACGGGTTGATCAAGGCTGCCGGGGCCCGCAGCGCGCTTTACCAGGTCTGGTCTCCCTACCGGTACAGGAAGGGCTTCACCGGCGCACGCGAGTCGTACCGCCAGGCCGCCCTTGATGTAAGCGGGATGTTTATACCGGCAGGTGAAGCATGGCGTACCGCCTGGTTTGCTGATTCATCGCTCGATTTATATGGCCCGGACGGTATACACCCTTCACGTCTCGGCACCTACCTTGTTGCGCTTGTGCACTTTGAGTTGATTTACGGTCGCCCGGCGACTGATCTACCCGATATCGCAATCGTAAATGGCCGTAAGCTCAGAACTCCGGAGGCAACCGTCGCCATGCTTCAGGCGGCTGCCCATGCAACGGTTAAAACCTG
>JAOUCZ010000142.1 GCA_029859505.1 Lysobacterales bacterium
TCATTCCTCGGGTACAGAACAATCCTCCGGCACAAAGTTACTGAGTATCAGTGGCGATTGCGAGCGACCCGGTATCTATGAATACCCGTACGGTGTCTCGATTCGACAGATCCTCGAGGATTGCGGCGCCGAGGACACCCAGGCGGTACAGGTATCAGGTGCCGCCGGTTTCACGCTGCCACCACAGGAGTTCTACCGCACGATTGCCTTTGAAGATATTCCAACCGGTGGCTCCTTTATGATTTTCAGTCAGAAACGTGACCTTCTTGAGATGGTGCAAAATTTCAATGAGTTTTTCTGTCATGAAAGTTGTGGATTCTGTACACCCTGCCGAATTGGCGGCACCCTGATGAAAGACCTTCTCAACAAAGTCATTGTCGGTCACGCCACTGCTTACGACCTCAATGAAATGAAGAAGATCGGTCATCTCATGAAAAAAACGGCCCACTGCGGACTCGGTACAACAGCACCGAACCCGATACTGGATACCATGGAGAAGTTTCCCGGAGTCTATTCAAAACGTCTGTTAAACCGAAGTTACGAGCCCGCGTTCGATCTCGATGCTGCACTGGATATTTCCAGGCATATCACCGGACGTGATGACGAAGCTGCACATATCAGGTACGAAAGATGAGCACGGAAAAAACATTCAGACTCGATGGTAAAGCAATACCTTTTGAGGACGGCGAGACCGTAATGGACGCCGCATTGAAGGCTGGCGAGTACATCCCGCACCTATGCCATAACCCTGACTTTGAACCGCATGGCAGTTGCAGGATTTGTGTGGTCGATGTTAATGGCCGGCACCAGTGCTCCTGTACTCTGCCGGCAAGTGAAGGAATGGACGTGGACAACAGTTCCGAGGCCATTACCAATAAACGGCGCACACTCCTGCAGATGCTTTTTGTTGAAGGCAACCATGTCTGCCCCGCCTGTGAGAAAAGCGGTGCCTGTCAGTTACAGGCCGTGGCCTATCAAACAGGTATGCTAAACCCGCACTTCACACACTTTTTTCCGAAGCGGTCAATTGATGCATCCCACCCGGATATTGTGTTCTATTTCAATCGCTGCATACTCTGCGGCCTGTGTGTCCGTGTCAGCAGGGACGTAGACAAGAAAGCCGTTTTTTCATTGAGCGGTCGCGGTCACAGGACCAGGATTATTTTCAATTCGCCCAGCGGCAAGGCAGTTGACACAGAGCTGGCCATCACCGACAAGGCGGTCTCCGTCTGTCCAACCGGTGCGATATTGCCCAAACATCATGGCTATGAAACCCCGGTAGGTGAGCGCCTGTACGATTGCTTACCCATTAGTGTGGTCGGTGATGCCGCCAAGCATCACACCGCGAAAAAACACTTTTTGAATGGTGACCCTGATGAATGACATTCAATCAGATCAAGAAAGACCCAAAGACAAACTGATCGTTGCCACCGCCGCTCTGTGCGGGTGTTTTGGCTGCCATATGTCATTGCTTGATATCGATGAGCGCATCCTGCAACTGGTCGAACTGGTCGAGTTCGACCGGACGCCGTTGACCGATATCAAGACGGTTGGTAAATGCGACATCGGCCTTATAGAGGGTGGTGTTGCAAATGTGGATAACGTCGAGGTCCTGCGTGAGTTTCGCAACAACTGCGATGTACTGGTGGCGGTAGGCGCCTGTGCGGTCAATGGTGGTGTGCCTACCATGAGAAACCAGTTTGAGATAAAGGAATGTCTGGAGGAAGCCTACATCCACGGTATCGGTGTAGAGAATCCCCATGTTCCAAATGACGTGGAAATCCCTTTGTTACTCGACAAGGTACACCCGATACACGAGGTTGTCCGGGTTGACTACTTCCTGCCCGGATGCCCCCCGGGAGCCGACACCATCTGGCTGTTCCTGACCGAGGTAATCGCAGGCAACGCCGTCAACTTCCCCTATTCACTGATTCACTATGACTAATTCGCTAAAACGCGATAAAGAGAAATCGAGATGACATCAGCATTGGAAACAGCTGCAAACCCTCAGGACATGAAACGCATTGTCATTGAGCCCCTGACACGTGTCGAAGGACATGGCAAAGTCACACTGCTGCAAGGAAAAAACCGGAACATCCGGCAGGCGCGCCTGCACATTACAGAGTTCCGCGGGTTTGAGAAATTTATTCAGGGCAGGCCCTATTGGGAGCTGCCGGTACTGGTACAACGCTTGTGCGGTATCTGTCCGGTCAGCCATCACCTGGCTGCTGCCAAGGCAACCGACATGATCGTTGGTGCCCGTGAACTCACACCCACAGCCGAAAAAGTTCGTCGCTTGATGCATTACGGCCAGACACTGCAATCACATGCCCTGCACTTTTTTCACCTCTGTTCACCCGATTTGCTGTTTGGCTACGATGATGAAGTACGCCATCGCAACGTCGTCGGTGTCATAGAGGATAGCCCTGAACTTGCCAAGCAAGGTGTTTTACTGCGCAAATACGGTCAGGAAGTGATCCGTGTAACCGCCGGCAAGCGCATACATGGCACCGGCGCGATTCCGGGTGGAGTCAACAAGTCCCTGAGCAAAGATGAAATTCATTACCTCCAGAATGACATCGCCCAGATGATCGGTTGGGCTCAGGGTGCCGTCGAACTGATGAAAACAGTCTTTTTTGAACAACTCGACTACCACATGGCATTCGCCAGCATAGAAACCAGCATGATGAGCCAGGTCCGGGGCGACGGTGCATTCGAACTCTACCATGGCGGTTTGCGCGCCAGGGACCATCTTGGTGAGACCATTTTTGATCACGTTGATTATAGAAATTACAACGACTATATCCGTGAAAGTGTGAAGGACTGGAGCTATATGAAGTTCCCGTTTATCACATCCCTTGGTGAGGAAGAAGGTTGGTATCGCGTCGGCCCACTGGCACGGATCAACAACTGTGACTTCATATCCACACCGCTGGCCGATGCCGAGCGCAAAGAATTCATGGCGGTAGGCAAAGGTCTTCCCGTGCAATCAACCATGGCTTATCACTGGGCCCGTCTGATCGAACTCCTGCATTGCACAGAAGCCATCGCAGAGCTGTTATGTGACCGCGATCTCATTGGTAAAGATCTGCGCAACAAGGGAGTAATGCAGGAGTGTGGTACCGGTGTGATCGAGGCACCACGCGGCACCCTGTTTCATCATTATGAAATCAATGACGAGGGCATTGTCGAAAAGGCCAGCCTGATCGTATCAACCACCAACAACAACCAGGCGATGAATGAGTCGATTCGCAAGGTTGCCAATCAATATCTGGACGGGCACCGTTTGAGTGAAGCACTGCTTAACCAGGTAGAGGTTGCCATACGCGCATATGATCCTTGTTTGTCCTGCGCCACACATGCCATCGGCAAGATGCCAATGGAACTGAACCTCATGGATGATCGCGGTGAGTTGATCGACCGGCTTGAGAAAAGAGTGAACGGCCAAATCAACAGAACGTTGTGAGATAACAGCATGAACAGCCGGTCCTCGCCCGCCCCTGTTCTGATCCTCACCTATGGTAACCCCTCACGGGGGGATGACGCCCTGGGGCCGTCGATATTTGACATGCTTGAGTCGCACAAATGTTCAAGCGGAGATTTAGACGATGTAGATCTCCTCACAGATTTTCAGTTGCAGATTGAACATGCCGTCGACCTGGAAGACCGTGAGTGTATTTTGTTCATTGATGCCGGCGTGTCCTGTATCGAACCCTTTGAGTTACAGCAACTACGGCCTGAGAGGGATGATAGCTTTACCACGCACGCCATGAGTCCTGCGTCTGTACTGTCTGTCTACCAGCAAATTAACAACAGTGAGCCGCCACCCGCCTATTTACTGACGATCAGGGCGTATAAGTTCGGTCTTGGCCTGCCCGTGAGCGAGGCTGCCACTGAGAACATGCTCAAGGCCTTTCAATATATTGTTAGCGGTAAATGGTTGAAGTCCATACATCATTGATAAGCCTTTTGGGCTGAAATTTGCCTACAATGACGTATGTTGAAGATCAATGACCATATCAGCCTTGGCGATGATGAATTCGAAATCAGCGCAATTCGGGCACAGGGTGCTGGTGGACAAAATGTCAACAAGGTTTCTTCAGCCATCCACCTGCGTTTTGATATAAAGACTTCCTCCCTTCCCGATGCTGTCAAGAAGCGTCTGTTGATACTAAGCGATCAACGTATCACCGCCGATGGTGTGATAATTATCAAGGCACAAAACCACCGGACACAGGATAAAAATCGCAATGAAGCACTGGCAAGACTGGCAGGATTAATCAAAGGTGCTTTACGAACTCCCCGAAAGCGGATACCAACCCGGCCAAGCCGTGCTGCAAAGGAAAAGCGAATGGATTCCAAAAAAAAACGGGGGTCGTTGAAAAAATTACGATCAAAGCATTTTGACTAGAGCACCGTCAGAATAAAACTCCAGAACAACTGCGGTTATCGGACTCAATCTAAATTCATGCTAAGCAGTAATTTATTGAATCGTGGATCCTCGCGTATATTATCCAATAGTGGGTCTGTCCGGATGCCGAGCAGCCCCTTATCACGCAATTCGTACGCCATATCCAGGTAGGCGAACGCCTCATCAATCTCACCCCGGTAAGCGTATAAAGAGCCTACCCAATAGGCAAGATGCGGCATGCCCTGTTCAAGCAACTCGTTCAGGGCCAGAATTGCCGCAGTTTCGTTACCCGCCGAACTATGCGCGATCACCAGGCCATAGAGCCTGAATGTCGGATGTGTCTCCTGCTCCATCTCTCTTAATGCCGCTTCAGCATCCCCTTGCAAGGCATGAATCCGGCCAATGCCCAGGTGTATAAATGGTCGTTCAGGATCAAGCTTCAAGGCAGTTTGGTACGCATCAACGGCCTCGCGGAAACGGCGCGCTTTGTACAAAGTGTTTCCGAGTCTGTAATGACGTTTTGTATTGGTACTGTCACGCGCGACCAATGGCTTTGTCAGCCTGATCGCCAAAGCGGTGTCACCGCGTATTTCGGTTAACAGTGACAGGTAGGCCAACAGATATTCATCATCAGGAGAGATGGCCAATCCCTGTTTCAGCAGGACTTCAGCCCGTGTCCAGTTCCAGTCCAGAAATATGGCGATTGCAACGCCCGCAGCGTATGCTTCAGGCAGTGTCGGATCCAGTTCCAACGAACGAGCGGCCAGATCAATAGCTTTGTCCCTGGACAGTTTCACCTCTAAACCCGGTTGGTATACATAGCCGCCAATCTCGCATATGGCGAGCTCCGCGTAGGCAGCCGCGAATCTTGGTTCAATATCAATGGCATGTCTTAATGCTGCCTTGGCACCGACTAAATCGAAGGTACGTCTTAATATCTTGCCATCAAGGTAAGCCTGGTACGCCACAGGATCAATGTCGGATACATCCGGTGCCCGGTACGAATCTGCCAGCATGCCTTCCTGTAAACCAGGGCCCGGATCCGAATAAGCGTACGGTGAAACCACCGGCCGATCATCTGCATTACGCAAAAACAGCAGTGTGGTGACAATCAGCACAACTGCAATCAACGTAAACCCAACCAGGTATATTGTGAACCGTCGTTCTTGGAGAGGCTTTCGAGACACACCGGTACCGAATCGTTCAACGGTTGCATTGAAACCATAACCGCGACCGCGAGAGACACGAATCAATGATTGCCGGGTATCGTCATCGGACAGCGCCTCACGTAGCAGCGTGACGCGCTTTTTTACCGTGTCGGGCTCGACAACCAGTCCCTTCCAGACTTCCCGCATCAGTTCTTTTCTGGAAACGATGGCAGGCGCGTGGCGCAACAGCGCCACCAACAGGTCAAAAGACAGTTCCGTTAGATGAATTTCCTCGTCATTACGCAGCACACGGCGCGCACCAACTTCTACCATCAAGCTACCAACCCGATAGCGTTCGGATTCCTCGGCAACTTCCCACGAGGATGATTGGATCGACATGACCCCTACCTCAACCACGAATTTTCAAACCCATCGTATCACTGCGGTGTGCTTCCCGAAAGCTTCACCCAATCTTCCCCGGGCCATACTGGACCGGAAAACCAGTGGCGCCCGATACTCATTTACAGCAGTAAGTACTGCTGTCTTCAGATATTAAACAGCCCGGGGGAGGAGAGATGAAACGATTTTTGACAGTATGTTTGGCGGCAATGCTAATGAGTACCGCCAATTCAGTTTATGCCGATCGAGGTGTCGTGTATTTTGAAGGCTGGGTTATCGAGCAAGGTCTACCTTTCGAAGCGCTCTTTGGCCTGGTGGATGAGTCACCCTGCGACTTTCCCGTCTACGTAGATTTTTCATGGTACGAGACGTGGAAAGACTATTTCAATGATGAAGGAGAACTGGTTGAATCACGCTGGTGGGACCGCCAGGGACATATCAGCTATTACACCGATCCTGCGATAAGTGACGTGGTTCTTGAGGAAAAGAACAGCATTATTTTCGGCACCTTTAACTGGACCGATTTCAGCATTGAGGTCCGTGGAAACGGGAATCACCTGACGCTTCCTGCGCTGGGCAACGTTTTCCGTCATACAGGACACTGGGTCATCGACCTGGTGGGGGGGGACCTCATTGTTGAAAACGGCAACCAGGGAACCTGGCCGGACGGTGACTGGGAACCGTTCTGCAGCGCTCTGCTGGGTAATCCGTAAAGGTTTAAAGATTAAATTGGCCAGGCTCATTGGATAAATTGAACCTGGTCAATTCAGTTAACGGTACATTCTCAGGTACTTCCATTCGAAAAACCGCTTGACCCAATGCAGCGGCAACATCGATGGCAGTATGAAATTGCGTTTTTCTGTTCGTGCTACCAGCATACCCTTGTTGTAACTGTCTATAATGCAGAGGAGTTCCACCTTGAAGGAGTCACTGGCAGGTTTTCCAGCCAGTTCTGCCAGCAGGTTTGTAGCAGCAGTGGCTGCCTGCAGGTCTGCCATATGTGCCTGTTTTGGCATCCAGTCTGGGCCGGGGAAGCTACCGGAATCACCGGCCACGTAAACCTTATCCATGCCCTCGACCTGACAAAAGCCATTAGCCTTGAGCAGACCGCCTTCCGAGCGCGGTAAGTCCGTGTTATCGAACCAGGGGTTACCTGTCATACCCGGCATGAAAAGGATCATGTCGGCCTCGAACTCAACCGCTTCGGTGATGACCTTGTTGGCTTCAAAGGCCTTCATTTTATGACCGAGATGGGTAACGATGCCTCTCTTTTTCATCTCGGACATGATACCTGCAACCGCTTTTGGTCCAAGCCGGGCACCTGGCTTGGGCGCCGGCGTGAAGAACACCAGTTTAAACTTGTCACGACGGCCCTGTTTACGTAGCCAGTTATCAATTCCAAACAGGAACTCAAACACAGGACCACCACGCATCGCGGTGGGTTCCTTCGGGTTTCCGCCAAAACCGAAGGCAATGGTGCCACTTTTCATCGCCGCGAGGCGATCACGGATTTTGACCGTTGCATCAATACCCCCGCATGGTGTGATCGAGTGCTCGATGCCGGGTAGTTTGCGCATGAATCGCCCACCGGAAGCAATGATCAAACCATCATTACTTATATCACCGGTATTGGTTTCGACAGTACGTCCGCCATCTCTTAAACCCATGACCTCCGCCATGTGGTAATTCACTTTCATACGGCGGTAAAAGTTTTGCAGCGGCACCACCAGGTCCTCGGGTTTGCGCAGTCCGGTGGGAATCCAGATAGTGCCCGGGTAATAGACAAATTCGGGTTTCGGGGCAATGACATCGATGTGTACAGCGGGATCGCCAGCACGTAACTTCCGGATGGCCGTCAGGGCACCGAATCCGGCGCCAACCACGGTAATGCGTGACATAAAACCTCCCTGGAGTTTTGACGCAATTCAATCTGTCCAATTTTACGTCCGATTCCACCGATATGCAGCAAATGACGCTATAATTTCCCACTATTTCCAGTATGACCAAAACGTCTGAAAACGAGGATGACAATCAAAAAAACCGACGGGCGAATCCCGTACCTATTTTCGGCACTGGCGGTACTGACAGGTTTACTGTTTGACCTGCAGTTTCTCTATCTTTTAGCCAAACCCCTATTGATGATCACCCTGTTGATTTACTTTGTTGCCGAAACAAAGTCCTATCCCCGCTGGCGTTTTCACGTCATGGCTGCGTTGGTATTTTCCTGGGCCGGAGACGTCTTTCTGATCTCAAGCGACTGGTTCGTTGCCGGTCTGGTTTCATTTCTGATCGCCCATGTTTTTTACATCATTGCTTACCAGAAAACCGGGGCCGCCAGTGGGCAACTGAAACCACTGGATGTCATCAAATTTGCACTTTACGGGGTCATACTGATCTGGGTGATATACCCTGGTTTGGATGATTTACTCATTCCGGTCCTGATATACGCCCTGGTACTTCTGGGTATGGGTGTCTGGGCTCACAAACGCAGGGGAGCAACACCCCAAAGCAGCTTTAAGCTCGTCGCTGCAGGCGCCATCCTGTTTGCGGTCTCAGATGGCC
Source organism: Lysobacterales bacterium (assembly GCA_029859505.1). Lineage (GTDB taxonomy): Bacteria > Pseudomonadota > Gammaproteobacteria > Xanthomonadales > SZUA-36 > SZUA-36. Next base: position 8,521 of record JAOUCZ010000142.1, read on the forward strand.
TGATCGCAGTGAATAAATTTGCCTTCGAAATACCTGCCGAACGCATCCTGATAATGTCTATTTACATGACCGCCCAGTACCTGATCGTGCAGGGTTTAATTAAGCACACGGAGAGACCATGAAATTCTTCCTGAAACGTACAGGAGTGGCCCTGGTCATCCTGGTAAGTCTTTTTTTTGCAAATTTCACCAGCGCCGGGGACGATTTTGTATTCTGGCCTGATGCGGATTACGACCCTGCCATTCCCACTTTCAGTGAGATACTGGGATACAAACCGGGAGAACGGATCACATGGCATGCAAACGCCATCCGCTACTTTGAGGCGCTTGCAGTTGCGGCACCGAACCGCATATCGGTCACGCCTTACGCAAAGAGCTGGGAAGGCCGTGATCTCATCTACGTCGTTGTTTCATCGCCTGAAAACATGGCCCGGATCGACACGATCAAATCCAATATGCAACGGCTTGCCGACCCCCGTGATACCACACCTGGTGAGGCGAAGGAGATCATCAGCAGTCAGCCCGCCGTGACATGGCTTTCCTACGGCGTGCATGGCAATGAGATCTCATCCACGGAAGCGGCTATGCTGACGGCCTATCATCTGCTGGCTTCCCGTGGTGACAATCGGGTTGACACTATCATGCGTGACACCGTTGTCGTGATTGACCCAATGCAAAACC
>JAOUCZ010000374.1 GCA_029859505.1 Lysobacterales bacterium
CCGGATATCCGTTCCAAAACTTGATGATGAAAACGGCAGGGGTGCAGCCTGCTTTAATCCGCTGTAATGACAATGCCCGAACAACCCAACCGGCCGCCTTTGCTTGAAATCAGGGATTTAAGCCTGAGTTTTCACCAACAGGAACAAGTTGCTGTTGACCGTGTCAGCCTCAGTATCACTCAAGGCAGCACACTTGGCCTTGTAGGCGCATCCGGCGCCGGAAAAAGCAGTATTGCACGTGCCATCCTGCAACTGGTAAAACCCGACTCCGGTGAGATTTTTTTCAAGGGCAAAGATGTTCACCGAATGAATCCGCAGGATCTGAAATTTTGCCGCCAACGCATCCAGTTGGTTTTTCAGGAGCCATCCGCTTCATTGAGCCCCAGACGCACGGTGGAGCAGACACTACTGGAACCGCTACAGCATTTTGACATTGGAGATACAAACTCCCGGTACGAAAAAGTACTGCATATTTTGGATACCGTTGGATTGGATCAAAGCGCACTGCAACGCTACCCGCATCAGTTTTCCAGCGGACAACAGCAACGCATTGCTATCGCCCGGGCGCTGATTACGAATCCCGAGCTGTTGATTGCAGACGAGGCGGTTGCGTCCTTAGACGTTTCCATACAGGCACAAATCCTGCAATTGATCCAGAAGCTGCAACAGGATTTCGGTATAACGTTTTTGTTTATTTCACACGATCTCGCGGTAATCCGGCAAATTGCGGATGAGGTCGCGGTGATGTACCAGGGGCAGTTACTGGAACATTCGTCAGCCGACCAATTTTTCAGTGAACCGGCACACCCTTACAGCAAGACACTGCTATCTTTCGCACAGGGTAAAGCGCCAGTACACAGGCCAGACGATAAACGCTACCTGGAACGCAGTCGAAGAAAGGCCGTGAACTCATCAGCCTGCCTGTTTGCCGGTTTTTGTCCTGATAAAATGCAGATTTGCGAACAGGCTGAACCGGCAATGCACGATGTTCAGCATAAATACCAAGACGCACTTGAGCCGCATTGCGTAAAATGTCACCTTTATAACGAAGTGAATACCCATGACTTTTAAAAATAATTCTTTTTATAAAAACCTTGGAATTGGCCTGCTGGTATTGAGCTTTATGCTCTGTGCGGCCTGCGGGGCGAAAGTCGTGCGTGGCGCTTCACCCATGGTGCGGATGACCGAGTTGAGCCACCAGGGCGATAACATCAATCTGCAGTTAAGTATGCGCAACCTCAATGGTGTTGATCTTGAAGTCCAGAGCATAGATTTTCGTTTGACAGTGAACGAAGACGAAAAGGACTTATTTGTTTATAACGGTCCGGTTGAAGCCAAAATAATCGCTAATGGCACTGAATCATGGTCCGTGGAAGTTGAGGAGAGCGAGACCAGTCGTAACTTACTCGACTCACTGGAAAAAGGTGATATCAAAAGTCTGCCCTATGCATTGAAGGGTTCAGTCATCAGCAAGGATGAAGGTACCCTGCGTTTTGAACACGAAGGGCATATTTATCCCCTCCCGGGAAAACCCGGCCATTTCCGGTAATTGGAAACGGTTATTTGACCCATGCGGCCTGGGTGGTTAGTCTGAAACAAATTCAATTGGGGTCGGTAAAAGGTCATGTCATTACATATTAATTTCACACTCAGTCAGTCAGACTTGGATTATTTCAGCGGCGTCATGCAGCAGGCACGGGATAACGCCAAAAACATTTCGCCACAAAAGATCATCTCCAACGCAGAGCAACTGCTGGAAAAAGTCAACCAATGTGAAACTGCGGATTTTATCCGTGACCATATGAGTCAGCTTGACACCCTGATCGGCATGATCGTTGATGAGGACTGGGGCATGATTGAAGAAGACCGCGCACGTGTTCTTGATGCCCTGTCCTATTTCTCCGAACCGCAGGACCTCATACCGGACGATACACCCAGACTTGGCTTTCTCGACGATGCCATCATGATAGATATTGTCTGCAAGGCGCTCGCACACGAAATCCAGGCCTACAGGGAGTTTCTGATTTTTCGTGCCACCGAAGCGAACCGGCGTGGGGATGATGCCGCCCCTGCGCAAAAATCCGAGTGGCTGGAGCAGCGACGCCAGCAACTACATGCACGTATGCGGCGCAGACGTGACTACAAAACGAGTGGTGCTAAAACCAAGTCACCGTTTTCATTGTTTTAATCATTTTTGATGCTATAACAGAAAAATAATTTTACATTTGCATGGGTATGTGCGGAATACCATCTTCCAGGAACTCATCTCCGCAAACCAGGAAACCAAGAGACAGATAAAACTCTTCCAGATAGGTCTGCGCATCCAGGCAGATACCAGATGACGGATAACTTACCCTTATTCTGTCAATCGCATTTTGTACCATTGATCTCGCGAGACCCCGTTTGCGCCAGTCCGAAGACACTGCAACCCGTCCAATCCTGGCCACGGCTGTCTCCCCCTCGGGAGGCAGCACCCTCAAACATGAAACGACAGTCTCATTCTGAGTCACCAGCAGGTGCTCTGCGGCTTTGTCCAATCCATCCAGCTCCAGATAAGCACAGGACTGTTCAACCACGAATATGGCCTCTCTAAGCGCGAGCAGGTCATATAGTTGCAAGGGCTGCATTTCCTCCAACCGGCACCACCGCCAGTAAAGGTCCGGATAACCAATCCGCGTT
>JAOUCZ010000375.1 GCA_029859505.1 Lysobacterales bacterium
GTCTTGGCTAATGCTTTCTGTATTACGGGAGTCGTCTATGATGTATAGACGATGTAGCTTGGTGGTATCGCAGTTGGCAGCGATAGATTCAAGCAAACGTTCCAGTGCCTTTGGTCGCTCCCAGGTCAGGATAGTTACAACTGGTGCGTCAGCTTGCTTTTCTTCAATCTTGTTTTCAGGTTTTTGTTTGAGCCTGTCACAGGCACTTTTTGCAGACAACATGATGCCGCTATCAAGCATGCTTTGAAATACCTTACGGATATCATCCTGTTGACCCTGCATGCCAGGATTAAGCTCAATGATGGTTTCTGTATGCTGATCAAGGGTTTTAAATTGCTGGCAGTGCAATAAAGAGGCATAAACCTCGAGCTTAACCATTGCACGCTTGCCATTTTGGGTATTGTGCAAAAACAGGTCTCCACCGGGTAAGGGGTAGGCCTGGCAAATGTCAAATGCAACCCAGTCGGGCAACGCTTTGAAGGTATTGCCCTGGTTGACCATCGTACCAAACGAGAAGCCCTTCGAATCACTCATTACCAGCATCCTTTGATTCCGCCATTTGGCGGCAATACTCACGACAACCGACAACAGATTGGTAAGGTTCGGTCGTGTTGTAAGAAAGTTTGAAGGCGTGCTGTTCTGCCTGGGCCTTCATTTGTAACTGGTCCTGTTTGGAAAACCGGGCTACAACATCCATCAATAGCTGTTCCGTTTTATCGCATTGTTCAATATCAAAACCGTATAGGCGGGTTTTTACTTCCGGTAATTTGTAAATACGCTGACAGAACATCACCTGTCCCCATTGATCTTTCGTCACAGTCCAGTCGGGCGCACCATCGTCCTGGGCAATGATTGATGCTGAAAATAAGGTCAGTGGAAGAATAAATAAAATTTGATGACGTAATCTGGGTAAATACATATTTGCTTTTCTGCCTGAACAGTTCACGATTTGGTTAAGATGAGATTGTAAGGTAGGAGACAGGTGCTGTCCTGCAAAAAAAAAGCAGACGTTTCAAATGAAACATCTGCTTTACTTACCCTGTACTTGACCCAAAGCGTTAATCATATTTCAGCAACAGAGCCAGTTACTGCAAACAGCAAGCCACTCTCTTCCCCTAAGCTTTTTGTATGACCGCCCGGTGTACAGCGGGTGGCGAAATTCTGTATCCAACGGTCGCCGGATCATTGGATGTATACCAACTGGCGACTCTGCAGATTCTGTTTTCGTGACCCCCCGCAAAAACATCTGCAATCACAATAAGGATACTCTAAGGCATTCAATAAATCTACTATTGGTGAATCATTAGGAAGTATTCCTATGTTTTTTTAATGCTTTTTATGGTGCCGGGTAGTTTTAAACTCACTTTCCCATAAAAAAGCCGGGCTTTATCTAAAACCCGGCTGAATAGAGGAGAGAAAAGTCATCCTACAATTGGAGTGAAGGTCATTAAATTCGGGTTAGAAGCCGCAGGCGATGGTTTACACTCCGTTTGTGCACGTTCAAAATTCAGCTGTTGCCACATGGCCAGCAAAACATTAGGTGCGATCCTGACAGACGGGTTAATACCCATCTGCAATTTGAGGGCTAACAATTCACTACGACTCATCGACCAAATCCTCGTGACTTAACCTATAGGACAGCCGAACTGTAAAAATGTTTACAGGCAATGCGACAAACCGATAAATAATCATCATTGAAACGAATAGAATAACCTCGAAATGCGACGACTAAGCTTAAAAACTCCGGCAGGTTCACTGGAATACAGCATCACACACCGACCGAGGGTAACGAAACGCTTGCATATGGAGCTGGACGAAGAGGGCGGCCTGGTCGTTGTAGCACCCCGTCACTGGTCAAAAACTCAAATTAGGACCATCTTGTCCCGGAATACATACCGGATAGAACGTTTTCTTGCCAAGGCTCGCCTGCACCAACTGGAGCCATTGCTTTATAGCAACGGTGAACTGCATTTCTACCTTGGTGAACGCTACCCTTTGGTGTTCCACCCGGGTGCGGGTCGCAAGGTCTGCATTGTGTTTTCTGAAAATATAATTCGCGCAGAGGGTAGACAGCATCAGGCAAAAACTGTCCGGGCGGCTTTACAGGCCTGGTACCAGAACCAGGCTCTGAAAGTTTTCAGTGAACGCTTGCAGATTGTCGCAGGCAGGGCAGATTGGGTGGAAGGACGCGTGGTCCCTTTGAAATTGAGAAGGATGAAGCGCACCTGGGGTAACTGCTCATCCCATGGGGTAATCAAGCTGAATACCCACCTGATCAAGGCACCTCTGCCCGTAATTGATTCTGTCATTGCCCATGAACTTTGCCATTTGCAAGAGATGAATCATGGCAGGGCATTCTATGCCTTGTTAGAGCGCTTGAACCCTAACTGGCGGCAAGACCGCCTGAGGTTGCGGTCAGAAAGTAAGCTGTACTTGCAATAAACCCGTATAAGCGATTACCTGATGGATTTAATTTACTACTAAAATCAGGCACTCACCTGTCTCGGTAAACCTCTTATTATCAGTTATTTATGGTCGTTGCTCTTTTTGACATATAAGCCATCAAACCAGACCGCCCACTCCTTGCTATCGGGGGCTTGTTGTTCAAATAACTGGCGAACACTGCCATCTGCATTGGGTGTCCATGTGCCCCGGAAGGCATGGCTT
>JAOUCZ010000203.1 GCA_029859505.1 Lysobacterales bacterium
GGTTGTGAACAGCCCTTCCCGGCCTTCGATCTCAGTTGGTTCGGACTCCCATTTCCAATGGGCCGTATGCAGCATCTGCTCACCTGCATCTTCATGGCAGCTGAGGCAGGCTTTTGTCACTTGAGGACCGGTTGTCAGGTCACCTAAACCGTCGAACAGGTTCTTGTGATCCACGTGAGCCGGTCGCTTGGGCATACTTTCCCAGGGGGTATCAACATTAGAGTCCGCGGTCCCGGTGAAATACCAGACCGGAACCCCTATCAATAAAAGTATCGCAATCAAGCCGGGTAACCAGCTGCGTTTTCGTGTTTTCATACTATTTCCAAGAGCACTTTTACAGTCAATTATCTAATATTAGTATTTTATAATATATAGTCAGGCACGGGAACGGAAAGCGCACCGCTATCTCGCTTTAACTTGATCTAACTCAAGTTGGGATATGCAGAATTTCCAGCAGAAAATAACGCCGATAGGTTTCAACAAGAACCGAAACCGGTTCTTGCTCTCACACAGAAATATAAGCCATTGCTTTTATTCCATTTCCGAAGCGAAGCCCTTTAATACGATATCGGTATAGCTGACCAGACCGATAATCTTGTGATCTTCAAGCACCGGCGCACGTGACAGGCCGAAGCGGTCAAATAATCGTGTGCAATAACGTATATCCATCTCGGGATATACAGAAAGCACCGGTTTTGACATGATTTCATAGATATTGACACGGTTGGGTGAGTGATCACGGGCAAGTACCTTCTTTGCCATATCGCGAAACATGACCACGCCGTATTCGTCATCATCATGCCGTTTGTCCACAATCAGCGTACGGGTATCCGGAAACTTCATGGATTTCAAAGCCTCGGCCACGGTCAGCATGCCATCGACGATATCCACGTCAAATTTCATCACATCGCGTACACGGATAATATTTTTGGGCACCCTCATAACCTTTCCTCCACCGCCTCGGACAAGGCTTCAATCTGATGACGCACTCCGATGGCGTCTTCTACGTCAATCTGAAAGGCAATGCCGGACCCTGATGATTCATCAAATTCACCAGCTATAGCCACTCTTTCCATGATTTCCCGGCTCATATGCTCTTCGGCCAGCATCAGGATGACATCAACATGACTATCGATGCTCAACCCCAGAAAGGTCTTCGCAGGCTTAACCCCTTCACCACGCGCCTGGTTGAGCACGGTGCATCCGGTTATACCTGCTTCGCGGGCAGCATCCAGGATGTTTTGGGTCCTTTCATCTTCTGCCATGATAATAATTAGTTTAAAGTGCATTTCTTTACCTCACTTAAGAATAGACTATTTTTTCTCACTTTGGCGTTTCAGGCGTTTTGCCCTGAATTCGCCGATTTGTGCATATCCCATTACAGCAATAATCGGAAACAAACTGGCAAAGGCAATAAGCCCGAAGCCATCTAAAATTGCGCTGCGGCCAGGTATTGTTTCAGCCAGGCCCAGGCCCAGTGCCGCGACCAGCGGAACCGTCACAGTTGAAGTGGTTACACCACCGGAGTCGTACGCCAGGGGTATGATAAGCTTGGGCGCAAAAATGGTCTGGATGATCACCACGACATAGCCGCTGATGATGAACCAGTGGAGCGGTGTACCGGTTACTATACGGAACGCTCCTACCGCCACGCCAATGGCAACACCAAAAGCAACTGCATAGCGTAAGCCACGGACGGTAATCGTTCCGCCCGAAACCTGGTTGGCCTTGATTGCCACGGCCATCAGGGCCGGCTCGGCGACCGTGGTGGCGAAACCGATCGCCGCCGCAAATGCATAAATCCACAGGAAATCAGCCCAGTAAATTGCTCCCAAAACGCCATCTGCGCTGCCATAAATAAACTCAGGTGCGGTCAGTTGTTGAGCCATCAGCCGGCCGATCGGAAACAAGGCCATTTCCAGGCCTTCCAGAAACAGGGTAAGACCCAGTAACACCAGCACCATGCCCATCGCAACCCGAGCCGGGTTTTTGATCTTTCGTCGCAGGACCAGGGCCTGAAAACCAAACAGAATGGCAGCTATAGGGAATATATCCCGTAGCATGGTCAACAAAGTGGTGCCAAAACCGACCAGGCCGTCCATCAGTACAGTATCCCGAATGCCATGACAAAAATCATGGGTGTCAGAGAGGCGAAAGCGATAAGGCCAAATCCATCGATTAAGGGATCACGACCATGGATCGTATGCGCCAGGCCAATTCCCAGGGCCGCTACCAGCGGCACTGTCACCGTGGAGGTGGTAACGCCACCGGAATCATAGGCAATACCAATAATTTCGGGTGGCGCGAAAAAAGTCATGATGACCACACCCAGGTATCCACCAATTATCAGGTATTGCACCGGCCAGCCTTTAAGAATCCTGAACACACCCATAACCAGGGCGATACCCACCGCTAGTGCAACCGTCAGGCGCAGGCCGATCGCATAGCTATTTTGTGCTTCTTGTGTACTGGCGATCACCTGCCCGGCAGCCGCAATCCGCGCAGCTTCTTCCGAGATGGCAATCAGTGCCGGTTCCGCCACGGTGGTGCCAAAACCCAGCGCGAATGCAAATATCAACAACCACCACAGGCTACCTTTGCGCACGAAGTTGTAGGCCATTTCTTCGCCAATGGGAAACAGGGCCATCTGCAGACCCCGCACGAACAGTGCAAGACCCAATAGTACCTGCAGAAGCCCCCAAAGCATCTTTCCCAGTTGGGGAATAGGCTGCTGAAGCACCAGTAGTTGAAAAAAAGCAACAACGAGAACAATGGGAACAAGTGCAAGTGCACTTTCGGTCAGTGGCTCTGCGGCCTTTCGCACTTTATGCAAGAGTGCTGCCAGTCGCGCCTTCTTGTGCGGATGTGAGACGAGTGGGTTATCCGCAGGGTGCATGATATCGGGACACCTGACTTCGCATCACTCTCAGACGCTCAATACCACTTTCTGATAAAGACCACCAAAATAAAAGTCTGAGGAAAGCTGCTCCGGCTTGATCTCCGCAGGCATGAATGCAGGTAACTCCTCACGCCACAGATCCATCGCAAATGGCTCGAGCATGGTCAGAATAGGTTTCATCACGTAGCGCATGGGATTGGATCGTTTTGGACCGTGGTAATCCACAAAGATTACCCTGCCTCCCGGGCGGGTGACGCGGATGGCCTCTGCAACGGTCTTGCGGCGAGCATCCTCGGGTTGTTCGTGTAACAGAAAAAACAGCACGGTCTCATCAAAGCTGTCATCCGGAAACGACATGCAGGTGGAATCTTGAAGATGGGCGGAAACATTATCGTGTGCCGCCAGTTTTTTCTCGATATTGTCAATCTGGATAGGAGCCACATCCAGTACACTGAGCCTGGATTGTGTTTGACTCAGGTGTGACGCGAGCCGGTTTGAAAAATCACCGTAAACACAGGCGACCTGTAACACGCTGCTTTCTGGCTGAATATTCATTTCATCCAGCACGGCATTCGTGAGCTTTTTCATATTGCCCCAGAGGATCAGGTTGACAAGCCACTCACGTTCAAAAACCCAGACCGACTTCGGATGGACATATGCCCACCAGTAGGTGTCCTGAAGATAATCGGGGATAGCGGGTGGTGTTACGGGACCCGCACCAGCCGCCACGGGCTGCCCTGTTTGATCATCTACTGCATAGGGGTAGTCTTCTGCTGTCTCTCGGTAATCATCATTCATATCATTTTCAGCCACCAGGCAACGAGTCCTGGAGGCCGCACCTTCCTCTTCTCAGACTTAGCCAATCATCAATAAATAAAAAGCCGCCAGCACGCTGCCAATAGCTGCAATCGTGTAGACGGCGTTGGCCACCAGCGCATCTTTTCTGATTCCGAAATCGTGAGCCACGACCCGTAATCGATGAGCTGCATGCCATACTGAGAGAAAGAGTACGATGAACAGGCATGCTTTGCCAAGCCAACTCACCGCAAAAGTACGAATTTGATCAAATTGTAGACCTTCCGGAACGTTTCCGGTCGCTATCAGAAGGAATAGCGCAATCAAGGCCGGGAAAACAAACGATGTTAACGTGCCTCCAGCGGCAAATAATCCCCAAACCACTGCTTTTTTTGCAATTGCCATTAGAATGCTCCCGCGAGCCAGAGTATGAAGACACTTACGGCCAACCAGGCGACATAGTGTCCGATGATGATGTAGCTATCAGGCAGCTTTTTTTCACCTATCTGAACAGGCATGGCTTTCGGTGCCAGCTTGAACCAGGGAAAGGTCTGAAAGAACAGGAAATACAACAGGGCCACGCCGTGGAAAACAACCATGGCGGTACTTTGCTGAGAAGCAAGAAATGCATCCCAACGCTCCGCAGAACCGGTCAGGGCCGATAGCCCGTAAATCGTTAGGAAGCTATAGAACATCACCAGGAAACTTGTCAACTCACGCAACACGTAAACCTTGTATCGTCCGTGACGCATGTACCAGGTGGTGGTCGAGATTGGTCTGACATAAGGATTTCGGCTCATGACTTGTCTCCCGGAATTCCCATCTTCTGTTTCCAGAACTCTACAGCTCCATCTACCTTCATCTGTTGAATGGCTGCTGCAGGATCAACATGTTTCGGGCAAACCTCGGAACATGCCCCCACGAAGGAACAATCCCATACACCATCATGATCCGCCAGGATATCAAGCCGGTCGGACTTACCCTGGTCACGGTTATCCCGGTTGTAACGGTGTGCCAGCGCAAGTGCAGCAGGACCAATGAAATCTTTATTGAGCGCATACTGCGGACAAGCGGCATAACAACACATGCAATTAATGCACATGGTCAATTGCTTGAACTTGGCCAGTGCTCCCCGTGACTGTATGTATTCCTTGTCCTCGGCCGGCGGATCGTCCTTGCGGATAATATAGGGCTGGACCTGGTGCAATTTCTGCATCACGTCGTCCAGCACCACCACCAGGTCACGCTCAATGGGGAAATTCTCCAGTGGTTCAATCCTTACCTTATCGGGCAGTTCACGAATGAAAGTCTTACAGGTCAGGCTGGGCTCACCATTGACCATCATGCCGCAACTGCCGCAGACCATCATATGGCAGGACCAGCGATAGGCCAGCGTGGTATCCAGGTTGTCCTTCACATAATTGATTGCATCCAGTATCACCCAGTCTTCCATGCAGGGGACTGAGTAAGTCTGAAACCAGGGAGCATCGTCCTTCTCAGGATCGTAGCGCATGACTTCAAGTTCCATCTGACGGGTTTGAGTGCTCATTATTTCTTACCCCCCGAATAGTCACGTGTACCCGGTTGGGAGCGTGTAATGGTCACTTCAGACCATTCAACACGCGGACGTTTGTCGATTTGCTGATAACAAAGGGAGTGTTTGAGGAACTTTTTGTCATCACGCTCTGTGTAATCCAGACGCTGATGTGCACCCCTGGATTCACGCCGCTCGAGTGAGCCCTCGGCCACTGTCTCGGCCACATCCAGCAGGTTACGTAGTTCAAGTGCAGACTGGAGATCGGTATTGAACACGTTGCTCTTGTCATTCACTTCAATGGACTTGTAACGCTCACGCAACTCTGCAATTTTCACGCAGGCAGTGGCTGCACCTTCTTCATCACGATAAATACCTGCGCCATCTTCAAGCGCGGTTCTCATCTCACGGCGAATGCCGGATATGGTCTCATCGCCACCGCTTTGCTGAAGCAATCCACGCACACCTGCCACGATGCTCGCTGCCTGGTCTTTCAAAGCCGCGGCATCGTCACCGCCGGCTGCTTTCTGGGCATATTCGATGGCCGCCTGGGCAGATCGTTTCCCGGAAACCAGCAGGTCGGTCAGGGAATTTGAGCCGAGCCGGTTAGCGCCATGCAATCCTGAGCAAGCTGTTTCGCCAATTGCGTAGAGACCGGGCATCGGGGATTCCCCGTTGAGGTTGGAATCAATTCCACCCATCATAAAATGAATAACAGGCCGGATTGGAACCGGGTCCTTGATCATGTCCACACCAACATAGGCGTGGGCCAGCTCATGTACCAGCGGCAGACGTTCAAGGATTCTCTTGGCGCCCAGGTGACGCATATCCAGAAGAACACAGTCACCCCAGGGGGTTTCGACCGTATTTCCTTTCTTTTGCTCATGCCAGAAGGCCTGGCTTAAGCGGTCACGCGGACCGAGTTCCATTGTTTTCAGCACCGGCTCGCCGACCGGTGTTTCCGGCCCCATACCATAGTCCTGCAAATACCTGTAACCATCCTTGTTAACCAGGATGCCACCTTCACCGCGGCAGCCTTCGGTTAAAAGAATTCCCGTGCCCGGCAAACCGGTCGGGTGGTACTGAACAAACTCCATGTCCTTCAGGGGAACGCCGGCACGATAGGCCATGGCCATTCCATCACCGGTCTTGATTGCACCGTTGGTAGTGAATGGGAAAACCTGGCCGCCGCCACCCGTGGCCATAATGACCACCGAAGATTCAAACTGGAAAAACCGGCCGCTGCGCATTTCCATTGCAACAACACCACGGCACTTGCCATCGGTATGCAACAGGTCAAGCGCAAAATACTCGTCATAGCGCTTGATGGAAGGAAACTGTAAGGAGGTCTGAAACAGTGTATGTAAAATATGGAAGCCACTCTTGTCAGCGGCATACCAGGTGCGCTTCTTCTTCATGCCGCCAAACGGACGGACTGCCACGGAACCATCGTCCTCGCGACTCCATGGGCAGCCCCAGTGTTCAAGCTGCATCAATTCGCGCGGTGCCTGCTCAACAAAATGCTCGACCACATCCTGGTCACACAACCAGTCACCACCGCCGACCGTATCGTTGAAATGCA
>JAOUCZ010000393.1 GCA_029859505.1 Lysobacterales bacterium
AATCATCGGGAGTTTTGACCCCGGCGGCTCCACCCTCTGCGGCACAGGTATGGCTGCGCATCGGGTAGACCTTGGAGATGAGGGCGACCTCAAGATTGGGATCGGCCTCTGCAACAGCAATAGCGGCACGCAGACCGGCGCCGCCCGCACCTACTATTACGACGTCTGCCTTGATGTGTTCCATATTGGTTTTACTCTTCTTTGTTATATTGGATTATTATAATGTATGCATTATTCAGCTTGCTTGACCCAAATCAGCCGTACCGGGATAACGAACCCCGGCACGGCTTTCGATTTATCCGCTAATCAGAACCGGTAGCTGGCCTGAACGCGGAGATACCATATATTATACTCGGGCGTTTGCTGGCCCATGGTCAGTACGGAATTGATTCCGTCTACACCCAGTCCGTCGATGGCCCAGTCCTTGGCACGGTATTTCTCAAATTCGACATACAACTTGTAACCCCAATGCTCATTGATTTCACGATCGTAATGCAGTTTTGCATTGGTCAGGTTGGTTTTCAGAGGGGAAAAAGGTTCTTCATCCGCTGCGGTCTGTACCGAGATCTTCCCATCAGAGTCAGACGACACAAAGTCGAAGCCGAGGCTTGATTTTTCATCGATTACAGAGCTTAGCCCCACGCCGACCGTGGTCATATTATCGCGTGTGTTTCCATCCCATGGAGCTGTACTGCCTCCCACGGTGTTAAGGATAGTTGCGTCAATATCATCACGGGTGGCAAAGGCATAGAAATTGACCTTTGGACCAATGGCATAATTGAAATTGATTGTGAAACTTTGATCTGTGCTCTTCTGCAAACCGATAACAGACTTGTCATAGTCGGATTTCGCGTAGAAATAATTTAAGTTAATACCTACTGACTCACTCACCATAAAATCAAACTCAATCTGGTAACGGTTGCGATCCCGGTCTGCCATGTTGAATTTACGCATCAACGGGTGATCAATCGTCCCGCCATCTACTGGTTGGAGATAATCAGAGATATCCCGGTCCCCGGTTTCTGCCCGCAACCGCATTTGCACGAAGGGGCTGGAATTTAATTTAACTTCACCCCACCAGGTGGTTTCTTTTGTGCGTTCAACCGCCTGTAGTGTGCGATCCATATTTTCCTGACGGCCTCCGGCACTCAACCTGATGACCCGATGGGCGCGGTAGCGCACATCTGCTGAATATTTCTGCCGTTTATAACTATAAGGCCGGTTAAAACGTGGACTGGTCGGTACCAGGTCAGTGACCACTGCCGTGTAGTAATCAACCGGTGTCTTGTTGTCCCTTTCATCCCATTTACCGCGTGCGGTGAAACTGAATTTGTTATTCAGGCGCGCAAAGAGCTTACCTGCGACGTTGTAGGTGCTGGTATCCACTTTGCCATCCAGCGACGCACGTGGCAGGGCCAGGTCACTGTATAAGGGGTTGCTCGTATATGGCAAAAACGGATCGTTCTGTTTCATGCGACCCATTGCCGCCCGTCCGGACAGACGAATCTTTGGTGTAATGGCAAATGCACCTGACAGGCTGAACTCGTGAAACTTGTTTTCCGGTTCAAGCGCCGCCCTGAAGACATTCAGTTCCGGTTGCGAGGCGAAGGGGTTTTCCCAGGTCAGGGAATCGTCGCCGTTCTTAAACTTGGAACTGATAAAAGCCAATTCAACCTGTGCGCGTTTATTTTGCCAGGTCAGAGCCATATCCAACAGGTCAGTGGTGAAATCAACAGGTGTGGGCAGTATGCTGGCATTGCTGTAATACAAACCGGCCCCCAGTGTCCGGGTACCTTCCTTCTTCTGTCGTTGATAATCGATTCTATATGACCAGTTGGTAAAGAAATTCACCGTGCCGCCGGCATCGAGTAACTTGCGCTTGGTCTTCAGGCGATTTGCGACCAGGTTACCATCGAGCGCGGTCATGCCACTGGTGGTGTTTGCTTTTACCCAGTCTTCAGGCAGGGTCAGATAATCACTTCCTGCACCGAGAAATGGCGTCTGCGTGCCATAACCGAGGTAGCGTGGAATTTCCTGCCATCCAAAGCGAAGCTCGTAATAGCCCCTGTTACCTGCTTGTATGTCGAACTCGCGGCTTTCATAGCCAAGGTTGTCTGCATATAGATCAAGATACAGTCCCTGCAGATTTCTGTAGTGAAGATCACCATCGAGAGCGGCATAAAAGCCCTTCTCATCCAGACCACGATAATCACCGAAGCCAAGGGAGTCGTCACTTACCCAG
>JAOUCZ010000143.1 GCA_029859505.1 Lysobacterales bacterium
TCGCGATTTTATTGGTGCTCCTGATAGTAAGAACTTCCTGTCTTGAAGTTGGCATTGCCCGTACACATTTCGGATGGCAAAAAGAGCATTGTGACAATTTAAAACGAGTCAGCACATGGCTATTGGCCTGGTGGTTTCCGCTTATGGTGCTAACCGCGTTTACATTTAAGGTAGAAGTCGACTCGATCACCGCGGTACTGGGCCGTCTATTGTTCTGTTTAGACATGGTCATCCTGACTTATATACTGCTACGTTTTCTGGTCTCGGGGTCCCTGGAAATCAAAAAGCATCCACGCTGGCGTTTTTGGGCGATGCTTATTACAGTCTCAAACGGTGTCTTTTTCATTTCATATGCCATCCTGGGATACCTCTATTCCAGCCAGGTCATATTTGAGGTTGTCAATAATTCACTAATAATAATCATTGCAGCGGCTTTCATTTTTTACATTATGCAACGCTGGTTACTGGTCTACCGTCGCAGGCTTCGCTTTGATGAAATGCTGGCCGCGAGACAGTCTCTCAAGGAAGGGGAAGCACCTGAGGCTGAATCTGAAACGGTCGATCTCGTTTCACTCAGTGAGTCTGTTTCCAGTTTGTTGAAAGTCGGTACCGTCACCTTCGCAGCCTTCTTACTGGTCATCACCTGGGCCCCTCTTTTCCGCGCCCTGGAAGTGATGCAGAGGATAACGCTGTGGACTGTCAATGACATGTCGGAGGGTGAAGCCATTTTGACCAGTATCACACTTGCGTCTTTAGTCCAGGCATTATTGATTGGGCTTTTCACCATTGTTGCGGCACGCAATGTGCCACCATTGCTGTCACTGGTTCTCAGGGGTAAGAAGAACATATCCCAGGGATCGCGATACGCGATTGTCAAATTACTGGGTTACCTGATCATCACCGTGGGCATCCTGGCTTTCCTCTCCAAACTCGGGCTCCGATGGGACCGCTTGCAATGGTTGGTGGCTGCACTCGGTGTTGGTATCGGCTTTGGCTTGCAGGAAATCATCGCCAACTTTATCAGTGGTTTGATTATTCTGTTTGAACGCCCTGTCCGGGTTGGAGATGTGGTCACCGTGGGAGACTGTTCCGGAGAGGTGATCCGTATCAGGATCCGAGCCACGACTATCCGGGACTTTGACGGCAAAGAGTTACTGGTTCCAAACAAGGAATTTGTTACCGGACGCCTGCTGAATTGGACACTGAGTGACACCAGTATTCGTATGACCTTCGATGTCGGCATTGCTTATGGCAGCGACGTACGCAAGGCCGTTAAAATTCTGGAAGACATTTTGCGAAATCATGATTTAATTGCAAAAAGTCCGGCGCCCGATGTGGTTTTCAGTAAGTTTGATGATAGTGCCCTGAACCTGACAGCACGTTACTTCTTCACCGATGTGCAACAGCGCGGATTCTTACTCAGTGATCTGCATATGAAGATCAATGATGGCTTTAAAGAGGCCGGTATTGTTATTGCCTTCCCGCAAATAGACGTACATTTTGACCGGGATAATAAAGACGAGATCCCGAGTGGGGTCGTCACGACTTAAATCGCCGGGATTTACTGTCGAGCAATGATCCGTTCATGCAGGATCGCCAGGTAAAGAAGGAAAAGATAATACATATTCAGTTCGCGGAATTCGGAGATGTTTTTATCCAGGTTGCCAGGATTTCCGGCGATTATTGAATGGCCGGCGTCGTCTAGATAATGTGCGAGTAAGCTCAGCAGTACAATTAGCACCGCGGTTGCAATCATCCACCGGGATGGTACCAGTAACCTCAGTGTTCGGTTGCGGGACGAGGAAAGCAGCAAGGGCGCCAGCACGAAACCGGTTAACAATCCGAAATTGGAAATCAACTTCAGGTAGCTGACGTTCTGCACGCCGGAGGCATTCGTTTTATTGTGCCAGTTACGGTCCCATGTCTCCTGTGCCAGCGAACCATGCACGCCTGTAATATACTCAATAAATGGTGCGCCATAGTCGATCTCTTCAAGCAAGACAAATACGCTGACAAAGATCAGGAGCAGAGCAAATACTTTGACCACGGCGTCTTTGGCAGCTATAGAGCACCGGAGGGAATAGAAAATGATGCACAACAGGAAGAAGTTCTGAAGCATCTCCAGCGCACCAAATTCACGTGATGAAAAAAGTGGCATATTCTTCAGGTCCGGTGCCACGATACTTTGCAGGAATGCATTGCCCGAGAAATACATCGCCATCAGTAGCAGGCTGATTGCAGCGGGTAGAACCACGTACGCTTCAAGATGGTGGCCACGGGCCCATTTGGCAAATATTGATGATTGCATGAATTGTTTCCGTGCGATTATTTTTGAGTATCGATCTATTTCAAATGCGCTTTTACATAAGGTCGCAACTCAGAACGTGCGACCACCATTCTGTGTACTTCATCCGGACCATCAGCCAGTCTCAATGTTCTTGCCGCCATGTACATACTTGCCAACGGGAAGTCCTGGGATAGGCCATGGGCACCGTGCATCTGGATGGCATTATCGATGATATCAAGCGTAATTTGCGGAACCACGGCCTTGATTTTGGATATCCAGAGGTGGGCTTCTTCCACGCCCCTGGTGTCGATAACCCAGGCGGTTTTCAGTGTCAGCAGGCGCGCCATGTCGATGTTCATGCGGGCGTCGGCAATCCTGTCATAGTTTCCACCCAATTTTGCCAGTGGCCGGCCGAAAGCGGTGCGGCTGATGGAGCGCCGGCACATGAGCTCAAGTGCTTTTTCTGCCATACCGATAGCCCGCATACAATGGTGTACCCGGCCCGGTCCGAGCCGTCCCTGTGAAATCTCAAAACCGCGTCCGGCTCCCAGGATGATGCTGTCTTCAGGAACCCTGACATCGGTGAACTTCAAATGCATGTGGCCATGTGGCGCATCATCGAGGGCAAATACCTTCAGCGGCCGCACGATCTCAACACCCGCTGTATCCATTGGCACCAGGATTTGCGAATGTTGTTGATGGCGGGGATTTTCCGGATTGGTTTTAACCATCACAATCAGGATTCTGCAGCGTGGATCGCCGGCCCCAGAAATGTAAGTTTTTTCACCATTGATCAACCACTCGCCGTTTTCCAGTACGGCGCTGGTGCAGATATTGGTGGCGTCGGAAGAGGCAACGCCAGGCTCGCTCATGGCGAATGCAGAACGGATTTTTCCATCCAATAAGGGCTCAAGCCACTGCTCTTTTTGCGCCTCCGTTGCGTAGCGTTCCAGCACTTCCATATTACCGGTATCCGGTGCACTGCAGTTGAAGGCCTCGGCTGCCAGGTGGGAGCGACCGGTTTCCTCCGCCAGGTAAGCGTATTCCACGGTGTTGAGACCGTAACCCCGGTCAGAATCAGTCAACCAGAAATTCCACAGACCCTGCTCGCGTGCTGCGGATTTGAGATCATCCAGGATTTCAGCCTGACGCGCTGTCAGGGTCCAGCGATCACCCGTTTCCACTTCACGCAGAAATTCGCCATCGACGGGGGCTACACGTTCGCGGATAAACTCCCTGACGGCCCCGACTAGTGGACGAACCCGATCTGACATTCCAAGCTCCATGATTAACTCCCATTCCCATTTTAGGTGGTCAGTAGCCATTTGCAGGGTGCCTCGAGCACCTGCGCTCCGTGAATCTGAGCATTTTGAGTTACACATGTTTCGTTCAAAATAAATCAGAGACTCTTTGAACATAATAACCGAAGCTGCATGAAGAATTATCGGAAAGCATGTGTGCGTGGAATATAATCGGGCCTCATCCAAGACCTGAAACAGGGCGATAAATATGAACGAAGTTGTTTTTTCAAAAGCAGAAGGCCGGATAGGGATCATTGAGATCAACTCACCACCTGTAAATGCGTTATCTCACGCTGTCAGGGACGGTATCGTTCGGGCTTTGCAAACCGCGCGGAATGATAAAGACGTGGAAGCCATTGTACTGATTTGTGCAGGCCGCACGTTTATCGCCGGCGCCGACATTCGCGAGTTTGGTTTACCGCCCAAAGCTCCTCACTTACCTGAAGTCGTGGCAGCACTTGAAGCCAGTCCGAAACCGGTCGTGGCGGCGATTCACGGTACAGCTCTCGGTGGTGGTTTCGAAATCGCGCTGGGGTGCCACTACCGTGTCGCCGGGGTTGCAGCCAAAGTCGGTTTGCCTGAGGTGAAACTGGGTCTTATTCCAGGTGCAGGTGGAACCCAGAGGTTGCCGCGCTTGATCGGGGTTGAAGGCGCGCTTCAAATGATTATGTCGGGAAACCCGATTGCTGCCAAAAAGGCCGCTGAAATGGGCGCAGTTGATCATGTGGTGCTCGATGATCTTCTGAAGGAAACCATCGATTTTACCGGGAAACTGCTGGACGAGTGCGCACCCTTGCGTCGTTTATGTGATATACAAATCGATCCGGGTTCGGTGCCTGAAAATTACTATGATGAATTCAGGTTGGCCAATGCGCGCCGGATGCGCGGCTATTTCGCTCCGGAGCGAATCATTTCTGCAGTTCAGGCAGCAGTGGAAATGAATTTTGAAGACGGCATGAGGCGTGAGCGTGAGTTGTTTATCGAGTGTTTACATTCCCCTGAGTCGATCGCTTTAAGACACGTCTTTTTTGCCGAAAGAAAGGCGGGTAAAGTTGACGGCCTGACAAAAGACACGCCCTTGCGGGATACTAAAAGTGTCGCCCTGATAGGAACGGGCACCATGGGTGGTGGTATCGCGATGAACTTCGCCAGCAAGGGCATACCTGTACACATGGTTGATGTTGATGATGCAGCTATCGAACGTGGTATGGCAGTCGTTCGCAGCAATTACATGCGGGGTGTAAAAAAAGGCCGCATGAGCGAAGCGCAGTTCGATACCCTGATGCAGTTGTTCATCCCAACGACGAACTATGAAGACCTGGCCGGTGTGGATTTGGTGATTGAAGCCGTGTTTGAGAACATGGCGGTAAAGAAAGACATCTTCAGGCGCCTGGACCAGGTGTGTAAGCCGGGGGCCATCCTCGCCAGCAATACTTCGACACTTGATCTCAATGAAATTGCGGCTGTGACGTCGAGACCGCAGGATGTGGTGGGTCTGCACTTTTTCAGCCCCGCCAACATCATGCGTTTACTGGAGATAGTCCGTGGCGCTGAAACGTCGTTAGAAGTTCTGGCCACGGTCATGGGTCTTGCTAAAAAAATCGGCAAAGTGGGTGTGGTCAGTGGTGTATGCCACGGGTTTATAGGTAACCGGATGCTGGAGGGCTATATCCGTGAAGCTGGATTGATGCTGCTCGAAGGTGCAAAGCCTGAACAGATCGACCGCGTGTTATACGAGTTTGGAATGCCCATGGGGCCCATCGCCATGGGTGATCTTGCGGGCATCGATGTGGGTGCAAAGGTGCGTGAGGAGCGGCGGCGCAAAGGAACATTTCCTGCCGATGAACGATTTGGACTGGTTGCGGACAAGTTGGTTGCGATGGGCCGTTGCGGGCAGAAAACCGGCGCCGGGGTTTATCGTTATGAGGAAGGGTCCCGGGCAGCGATACCAGATCCGGAAGTCCAGACCCTGATTCAGAACGAAGCCGCAAGACTGGGTATTAGCCAGCGCCATCTCAGTGATGAGGAGATACTCACGAGATGTATCTATCCGTTAATCAATGAAGGCGCAAAAATACTGGATGAAGGTATCGCCCAAAGAGCCAGCGATATCGACATTGTCTGGATCAACGGTTATGGATTCCCGCCTTACCGTGGTGGTCCAATGCACTATGCTGATCATGTTGGGCCTGGCAAAATTTATGAGCAAATCTGCAGATATCGCGACACGCTGGGTAATGAGTTTGGCTACTGGGAATCTGCGCCGTTGCTGGAGAAACTGGCGAGTGATCGTAGGAAATTCGCTGACCTATAATCGGGTTAGAAACAGTGCGGCTTCACAAAATCTGGCTCCGCCATGCTGGAATGTAGGCCGGAGTGCCCCTGAAATTAGGAAACCGGACCTGTCGGCCGCCGTCGGGGTGTGGTGTCTTACTTCAGGACACGCCGTTAATACATCCATGTAGGCTTGGATGAAACATCCCTGTTTCATACAGTCCTGAAGCAAGACACCACACCCCAACAGCTACGATAGTGCTATCCATTTGGGGGTACCACAGACGTGTCCAGAGCGGGGGTGGGTGCCCGGTACCGGGACCGTACGAGACAGGAAGTCGAGTCCGAGCGCCACATGGATGTGACTAGCGAGTCCCGGTACCGGGCACCCGCCCCTGCTCCCCACCGAGATATCAAGTGGTGCGGCAGTGGACTATATACCAATATCACCTAGCGATTTCATAACATTGCGTAAAAGGCCATGGATGATGGGGTGGTCGATTTCAAAGTTGGTCACGACCTGGTTCAGTTGTTCATTGACCTCTTGCCCCTGCTCAAGGCCGACATCTTTTTGCAGTTGATCAATGGCCGAGTTCAGGGCCTTGAAGCGCTCTTGTGAACCTTCTGTGCTTTCGATTTTTGAAAGCTCTGCTCTCAATAGATCAATGTCATTTTGCAGTTTTTCTTTCATGCTAAGCCTTACTGATTTTTTTGGGTTTAAATCTGTCCATCCGTTTTACTGAGCCTGATGATTAACCTTACACCTGCATCATCAGAATGTCTTCAGATGGTCAGTTATTGGCCATCAGATCGAATGCCGATCAGACTTGCCTGTAAGTGTGTGCCAGGGCTCTGACCTGGCTGGCCTCCGGTTCGCGAAGATAGGGCAGGACCAGGTGCAGTACACGTGCGACTGAAGCGGAAAGTACCTTGCCATCTGCAAGGCCGGGGTCCCCCCTGACTTCGGCGAAGGGAATCCAGTAAGTCATGACCAGCAACATGTTGTCGGCCAACACTCGGCTATCGTGTTCATCTATTTGCATCACACCGTTCTTTTGCAAATCCGAGATCAGGGTGAGCAGTGTGGCCCGTTGCCTGCCAAGCAGGCCGTTGAGTGCCCGCCTCAGGTTTTTGATTCGGCTGTAAAGATCACTGAGGTCTCGAAACAGGAAACGGAAACGACCCATCGCCTCAAAAATCAAATGCAGACGCAGCCACAAATCTTCGGCTTCATGTACAACGGATTCCTCGAGTTCCAGCGTTGGCTGGATATTCAACAGGTACAGTTTGAATAACTCCAGGGCAATGTCGTCCTTGCTGCGGAAATGGTAGTAAAGATTTCCCGGGCTGATGCCCGCCTCATCTGCGATATGGTTGGTGCTGACGTTGGGTTCACCGAACTCGTTGAATAAATCCAGGCTGGTAGCAAGAACCAGTTCCCGTGTGTTGCGGCGTGCCATGGCTTGGTTATTCCGTCAATCAGCCGTCGATGGAGCCACCAAGTTTGGTGACCAGATCGATATATTGTTGCATGGCGTCTTCGGGAGCAAGACCTTTAAGGCCTTCCCAGGCGTCATATTTCGCCACGCCGACGAAATCAAACATGCCAGGCTTTTTACCGGTAACGTCACCTGCGGAGCCCTGTTTGAAGAGCGCATAAAGTTGCAGCATCGTATTGTTGTCCGGTCGTTCCGGTAGTGATTTGGCGGCGATGCTTGCTTGTTCAAAGCGGGAATTGATCTCTGTCATAAGGAAAATCTCCAATCTGGGTCATACTAAATCGAATATGTGAATTGTAACAGCATGGGAAAGGTTTACTAATCTGATAAGATTGTAAGATCAACCCCACAGTGCATGAAGGGATCGGAGGACACCTATGAATTACTTAATCACCGGCGGTACCGGCTTTATCGGACACAATCTGATTGGCGAATTGCTGGAGCAAAAGAAAAAAGCCACTATTTATGTCCTGGTCCGCAAGGGCTCAAAGAAGAAACTTGATGCTTTGAAAAAAGAGTGGGGTACAGGTGCCAAGCGTGTTGTTCCTATCACGGGTGACCTGACCAAGCCGTTTTTGGGCGTACCGCCAAAGAAGAGACGGGAACTGGAAGGCAAGATAGATCACGTTTTCCACCTTGCTGCTGTTTACGACCTGATGGCAGATGCCGAAAGTCAGGTTCGTGTTAACGTGGAAGGGACACAAAATGTCGTGAACCTTGCAGCAGATATCAAGGCCAAACGCTTTCACCACATGAGCTCAATTGCGGCAGCCGGTCTGTATTCGGGTATCTTCCGGGAAGATATGTTCGAAGAGGCGCACGGGTTGGACAACGCCTATTTCCGCACCAAGCATGATTCCGAAAGTGTCGTCAGGCGCGAGTGCAAGATGCCGTGGCGTATTTATCGGCCGGGTATTGTTGTAGGACATTCAGAAACCGGTGTTATTGACAAGATCGACGGTCCTTACTATTTCTTCAAGCTGATTCAGAAGATGCGCAAAATGTTGCCGTCCTGGATGCCGACACTGGGCCTTGAAGGCGGCCGTATCAATATCGTGCCGGTCGACTACGTGGTAAATGCCACGATATTCATCGCACATAAGGCAAAACTGGACGGTCAGTGTTTCCACCTCACCGACCCCAAACCAAAACGGATTGGCGAAGTACTGAATCTGTTTGCCAGGGCCGCACACGCCCCACAAATGACCATGCGTATCGATGCAAGGATATTCAACTATATCCCTGCAACCATCACAGCGGGTTTGAGGATGTTGCCACCGGTCCGGCGGATTACCAGGCACGTTATGAAAGACCTGGGCTTGCCTCCGGATATGATGAAGTTCGTTAACTATCCCACCAAGTTTGATAATCGTGAGACGGAAAAGGCACTCAAAGGTAGCGGTATTATGGTGCCGAGGCTTGATGACTACGCCTGGCGTTTATGGGATTACTGGGAAAGACATCTTGATCCGGATTTGTTCATTGACCGTAGCCTTCGTGGTCACGTGCGTGACAGGGTTGTGGTTGTTACCGGGGCGTCTTCAGGTATCGGTCTCGCGGTATCTGCCATGATGGCAAGAGCCGGTGCAAAGGTGATCATGGTTGCACGTGGTGAAGAAAAACTGGCGATAGCGCTGGATGAAATTAAAACAATGGGCGGTAAAGCCTGGAGTTA
>JAOUCZ010000376.1 GCA_029859505.1 Lysobacterales bacterium
ATCACATACCGCAACATCACCCGTATGGAGCCAGCCGTCACGGATCGTCTCTGCTGTTGCTTCGGGGTTTCTCCAATAGCCGGCTACGATATGCGGGCCACGGATCAGTAATTCACCCGGTTCCCCGGCAATGCAACTGCTACCATCATCGTGGATGATCTTCATGTCGATATGGAAGATTGGATAACCGACGGAGCCGGTCTTCTTCTGAACCAGTTCGGGCGGTAGCCAGAAATTGTTACCCGATGCTTCTGTAAGTCCGTAGCCCATCTTGAAGTCGATACCACGGTCCCAGAATTTCTGCATAACAGGGAGCGGGCAGGGTGCACCACCACTGATGACAAGTTCTAGCTGTGAAAAATCAGCCTCTTCCCACCTCGAGTGCTCCTGAAGCATCTGAAACATGGTTGGCACTGCGACGTAATGGGTAATCCCCCCTTTTTCAACGAGGTCGAAAGTCTCATCTGCATCAAAGCCGGAACACAATATCGTTGTGCCACCTGCATGGACAAGCGGCGCCATGAAAATATTCGGGCCTCCGATATGGAAAAACGGCAGTTGCAGAGCTGCTTTATGCTGGCTATTGATGCCCCAGGAAACAAAGGTATTGACGCTGTTCCAGGTGACATTACCGTGGGTCAGAACCGCGCCCTTGGGGAGACCGGTTGTACCGCCGGTGTAGTAAATACCCCATGGGTCTTCCAGACTCAGTTCCGGAATATCACAAAGCTCAGCAGACATGTTGTCCCGTTCTGCGAAGTCCAGTTCACCCGGGCCCGGGTTGGTCATGGCGACGATGTGTTCAACAGTAGTAAAAGAAGGCTTCAGTTCTTCAAGCTGTTCGCGCCAGTCTTCACTGTAGATCAGCACCTTGGGTGCGCCGCTTTCAATGATACCCTTTAGCTCAAATACGGTCAGACGCCAGTTCAAATTCTGTAGCATTGCGCCAATTTTTGGTGCGGCCCAGAATAAATCGAGATATTCGGCACGGTTCGATGCATAGACGGCGACACGGTCACCTTTACCTACACCCAGGCTCTTGAGGAAATTTGCCGTATGGTTAACACGTTCATTCCAGTCGGCATAGGTGATTTCTGACTTGTCGGAGTAATCGATAAGCGCAATGCGCTCAGGTGTCAGTTTTGCCCGTTTGTCGAGCCAATCCGTAACGTAATGAGATTGAGGAATTATTTTGCGGTGCCCCATTGCACTATTGCTCCAGCCCAGACATAGCCGATACCTGCGGCAATGATGGCCATCGTGTCACCCGATTTGAGACGGCCCTGCTCGATACCGGCTTCGATGTTGATAATTGCGTCCTGTTCGCCGATGTGACCCACGCTGGACATGTAAACACTTTGTTCTTCAGTAAGTCCCAGGTTTTCAAGCATTTCTCGATGACCGGAGGGCTTAACCAGGGACATGTTAAAGAAATCGATATCATCACGCGTATAGGGTGTTCCGTCATTCTTCAGTCTCGATTTCTCCAGGGCCAGATCGGTGCATGTCAGCCAATTTTTGATCGAGACCTCGCCGAGTCGTGCCTTCATCGCCTCGGGTTCAACCAGTCTGAATTTATAGCCGCCTTCAGCTACCGCTTCATCTGTTGGATGTTGAATGGTGCCGCTGGCAGGTACGATCACGTGACGGCTCATGGTGCCGTCGGCGATCAGGTGCATGCCGAGCACTTCGTTCTCGGGCCAGTCACGCTTCAATAACATTGCGCCGGCGCCGGCCCCGATATTGAAGAGAAAAGAGGTATTGATATCGGTGAGATCAATAAAGTGTGAAGTTGCATAGCCGCCGGCGATAAGAACCGTGTTGATCGAAGGGTCATCCGCCATCAGGCCGCGGGCGAGTTGCAGTGCAGCGATAGTAGTAGCGCAGCGTGTATGTACATCAATGCCCCAGGCGTTTTTTGCGCCAATCTCATGCGCAAGATCTATAGCTGAAGTCCACAGCAGGTACTCGCGCCACTCTTCTGTTGTACCCAGTACAACATCGATCTCCATCGGGTCGATTCCAGCCTTGGTAATGGCTTTCTGTGCTGCACGCACGGCCATTTCATTGGGATGAACGTTGGGGTCCGCAACAAACTTGCGCTCGATACCCAGTTTTTCCCTGACAACCCATTCGGGCAATCCGCTCTGCACTGCAATCTCTTCGGCAGTGATGTACGTATCGGGGAAATACGTACCGGTGGAGACGATACCCATGCTTGTCATTTGAAGTCCTTTAGCCTTTGATCACGTTATGGCAGGCGATTGCTTCATCAGAATATATCACACAATATGAAACCTGATTCAGGTGTCATGCTATGCGAAGAAGATAAATACCGCAAGTCACGCTATAAAACACATATATTTTATATGAACTTGAAACTTGATTCATGTTTCATCGTGTTGCATACTCTGGAGCAATGGCGAAGTTTGTCCCGCTTATGATGTTCGCGGAAAACGGCAACAGCCTTTAAGTAATCACTGGCACACAAGTTAACGAGCCGACGAAGACCGGCTATAAAACACACTGGATGGAGGAAGAAATAATGCAAACCGGACAAGAGAATCAGGGCAGCCGGGCCGTATTGAAACGGTTATTTCTGGGGGTAGCAGTAGCATTGGGCAC